>CAYNUJ010000170.1:1219-6427 GCA_964400095.1 uncultured Melioribacteraceae bacterium | reverse complement strand
AAAATCGAGATATTTCGTCCCGCAAAGCGGGACTCAATATGACAAAAGGAAGTTTTGCAAAGGCTTCTTATGGTTTAAACCCGAGCCACGACGAATAAGCATAATAGTTGATCGCTACGTATGCCGCGCCGTAAATAAATTCCAATATTCCGACTTTGGTTACGTTTAGTTTTTCCATGCCGGGCATTAATCCGATTATTGAGCGGACAAACAAAACCGCCGCCGCGGCGGCGGAATAGACCGGCAATATATTCAATTGAATTGACGCTGCGATAATTAATATTCCCGCGGCTCCAATTAAAGCGACTTTTAATATATCCGGTTTAGTTTTTCGCGATAGCTTCATCCTTTCATGCACGAAAAATACCGTCGGCACTATTCTATTCAAAAGTAATAGATAAAAACCAAGAACAAGGGATAACTTCCAGCCGGATACTAACAAAATTGTCAGAGAGATAAATGAAAAGCCGGCGGGAGCCAAAATGCCGGAGAGCAGAGTTTTAGCTCGTCCAAGTTCGTCTGAAAACAAATACACGCCCATAAAAACAAACGCAATAACAAAGGGAAAAAATGCCGACGAAGCGGATTCCTTTAACGCGGCGGCAAAAAACGCTATCGACACTAAAATATACACGGATAAAATAACTCCGGCGTTTTTTTTGAGCGCTTTATTTATCTTCGCGTTTAATAAAATTTTAAGCGGCTGATAAGATAAGAAAACAAAAAACGCCGCCGCCGCTATGTAAAGTCCCTGAATAGAAAAAGCAATCAGCAAAGAAAGAATCAGCGGCTCTAATACAAATCCCCACGAGCCGTGTTCTTCGGGTAAAGCTATTTTTCTGAATTTTCTGAGCGTCATAATTTTCGTTTTATTGAATCTAAAAATAAACATTAATAGAACAACTGTATGGCTGTATATTATCCTCAACAATATTTTTTTTATGCAAAGAAATTTTACCTGAATAATATTTACGATAAAATTGAAAAAATTAACCTAATTTCTAATTGATCTAATTATCTAAAAAATGACCAATAGAAACCATTGCGAAACTTCCTTTTGTCATATTGAGCGGAGCGAAATATCTCGATTTTGAATAACATTAAGATTCTTCTCCCGACAAAAAACGTCGGGATCAGAATGACAATTTGTCATTTATTTAAAGGTTTCCAATAAACAAATCGAATTAAAAATAATTCCTTATTGTGTTTCCGCCGCATAGTTTGTTTTATTGGACATTGGAAATTGTTATTTGATTAGAAATTAGAATAATTAGGTCAATTAGAAATTTTTTGAAAGTTAAGTTTTTAACTTTCTGACAGGCAGAGAAATATTTACTATGTTTGCGCTTTACCGTTCTATGGTTATAGACGCTTTTAACTTTTAAAGCGGCTGTTTTATTTGAGCTCTCTATTCATTAAGTTTGCTGTTTCATTTAATTCGATATTATCAGGAAAACATGAAACATTTAATATTTTTTCTCTTATTTTCGGCGGCGGTAAGCGTCGCGCAGGATATCAATTATTACGGCAAAGCCATTCCCGGAAGTATTGTAATTGCAAAAGGCAGCGGTGTAAAATACGCTGTTTTGAATAACGATACTCTGCAGGTTGATTCCCGCGGATTTTTTAGTTTCGGTTTCGACCGCAACGCCGAAGGAAAATATCTACTCAAAGTAAAACTCGGCAGCGGAAAAGTAATTTTTAAAAGGATAATTCTGCCGAAAAGAAAATACAAAATTCAGCGCATCAACAATGTGAAATCCAAATATGTTACACCGCCGCAAAAAGAACTCGATAGAATTGCTAAAGAAAGAAAAATAAAAAAGGAGAAACGAAAAACAATCGGTTTGGTTGACTCCGCTTTTTATTCCGCCGGTTTTATCCGTCCGGTGAAAGGCGGAAGACTTACTTCGGTATTCGGAAGTCAGCGGATTTTGAACGGTAAACCGAGAAATATGCATAACGGATTAGACATTGCCGCTCCGCGGGGAACGCCGGTTTACGCAATGACCGACGGCATAGTTCGTTTTGTTGCCGACAATTTTTACTACTCCGGAAATTTTATTTTGATAGATCACGGACAGGGGCTAAACAGCAGTTATCTTCATTTGAGCAAAACCTTCGTAAAAGAAGGAGACTATGTGAAGAAGGGACAAAAAATAGGCGAAATCGGAACAACCGGCAGATCAACCGGTCCTCATTTACACTGGAGCGTTCAATGGTTCGACAAAAGAATAGACCCTGCAATTTTTCTCAAAATTAATTTCGATAAAATTTAATATATTTTGTCCTATTATTTTTAATTTTTCTACGGTATTAAATTATGAATGTATGGATTGTCGCATTAATGGTTTTTATTATAAATCTGCCTTTCGGTTATTGGAGGGCAAACGTAAAAAAATTCTCTCTGCAATGGATTTTATCAATCCACGTTCCCGTTCCTTTTGTTATTCTGCTTAGAATATACGGCAATATAGGATTTGCTTTTATCACTTACCCAATTCTTGTCGGCGCGTTCTTCGGCGGGCAGTTTGCCGGAAAGGCGATTCATTCCAAAATTAAAACCGCTTCCTCTATTTCGCCCGGTTCGTGTTTGGTAATGGACGTTTACCGGATATTCGGTGAAAAGTAAATTCCATTGGCTCTTTTAACAAAAAAGGCTGCGTAATAGCAGCCTTTTCTTTAATTGGTTTTTAATATCTGTAGTGGTCCGGCTTGTACGGACCTTCAATAGGAATACCGAGATAATCGGCTTGTTCTTTAGTCAATTTTGTAAGATGAACGCCGAGTTTTTCCAAGTGCAGCCGCGCTACTTCTTCGTCTAAATATTTCGGCAGGCGATACACGTCAATCTTGTATTCTTTCTGCCAAAGTTCAAGCTGCGCGAGCGTTTGGTTTGTAAAGGAATTGCTCATCACAAAAGAAGGGTGTCCCGTAGCGTTGCCCAAGTTTACCAATCTTCCGTCGGAAAGCAGAATTATCGAGCGCCCGTCGGGAAACATATATTGATCAACTTGTGGTTTGATATTTATATGTTTAATACCCGGATAGCTTTTCAATTTCTCCACTTCAATTTCGTTATCGAAGTGTCCAATGTTGCAGACAATCGCGCCGTCTTTCATTTTTTCCATATGTTCGATACGGATAATATCTTTATTTCCAGTTGTAGTAACAAAAATATCGCCTATTTCCAATACGTCTTCAACGGTTTTAACCATAAATCCTTCCATCGCGGCTTGAAGAGCGCATATAGGGTCAATTTCGGTGACAATTACATTTGCCCCGAATCCTTTCATAGATTGCGAAGAACCTTTGCCGACATCTCCGTAACCACATACAACTACATTTTTACCGGCAACCATAATATCCGTTCCGCGTTTAATGCCGTCGGCTAACGACTCCCGGCATCCATAAAGGTTGTCGAATTTAGATTTCGTAACGGAATCGTTAACGTTAATAGCGGGGAAAAGAAGTTTGCCCTGCTCCATCATTTGATACAATCTGTGTACGCCGGTAGTGGTTTCTTCCGAAACTCCGCGGATATTTTTAGCTATATTATGCCATTTTTTCGGCTCGTCTTCCAAAGACGACTTTATACGTTTTAATAATTCAATTTCGTCTTCCGTGGTTGGATTCGGATCCAACGACGAGGAGTCTTCTTCGGCTTGATAACCGAGATGTATCATCAGCGTGGCGTCGCCGCCGTCGTCAACTATTAAATCCGGTCCGCCGCCGTCGGGGAATTTTAGCATTTGTTCCGTACACCACCAATATTCTTCCAGCGTTTCGCCTTTCCAAGCAAAAACGGGAATTCCTTTTTCAGCAATAGCTGCGGCGGCATGATCCTGCGTAGAATAAATATTGCAGCTCGCCCATCTTACGTCGGCTCCCAGCTCGACTAATGTTTCAATTAACACAGCCGTTTGGATTGTCATATGAAGCGAGCCGGAAACTTTTGCGCCTTTTAGCGGTTTCTGCTCGCCGTATTTTTTGCGGAGAGCCATTAAACCGGGCATCTCTTTTTCCGCGAGCGCTATTTCTTTTCTTCCCCATTCAGCTAAAGAGAGATCTTTTACTTTATAGGGCAGGTTGTCAATTTCTATATTGCTCATTCTTTTTCCTATTATTAATGATACTTCTTAAATTTATCTACAAGGTCGAGTTTTTCCCAAGTAAACGTTTTTTCTTTTCTGCCGAAGTGACCGTATGCCGCGGTTTTCTGATAAATCGGTTTTTTCAAATCCAATTTTTTGATTATACCCTGCGGGGTGAGGTCAACTTCTTTAGTTATCATTTTTGCGATTTCGGCATCGGAAAGAATTCCGGTTCCTTTCGTATCGACAAAAATAGACACCGGTTCTTTAACGCCAATAGCGTACGCCACTTGTACGAGGCACTCTTTTGCCAATTTAGCGGCAACAACATTTTTAGCAACCCAGCGTGCGGCATATGTTGCGCTTCGGTCAACTTTACTCGGATCTTTTCCGGAAAACGCTCCGCCGCCGTGCGGCGCCCATCCGCCGTAAGTGTCAACGATTATTTTTCTTCCCGTTAATCCGCTGTCTCCGTGGGGTCCGCCAATTTCAAAACGTCCGGTCGGATTAACAAAATACTTTGTTTTTTTATCCAACAGCCTTTCGGGTATAACTTTTTTAACAACGTGTTCAATTACGTCTTTTTTTATTTTGCTTTGTTTTATTTTGGGATCGTGCTGTGTGGAAATAACAACGGCGTCAACTCTCACGGGTTTATGGTTTTCATCGTATTCAATTGTTACCTGCGATTTTGAATCCGGTCTTAAATAAGGCATAAGTCCGTTGTTTTTCTTTCTTATGTCCGCAAGTTTTTTAACAAGTTTATGCGAATACATAATCGGCATAGGCATTAGTTCCGGAGTTTGGTTGCAGGCGTAACCGAACATAATTCCCTGATCGCCCGCGCCGCCGGTATCAACGCCCATTGCTATATCAGCCGACTGCGAGTGGAGAGCATTTAAAACAGCGCAAGATTCCGCGTCGAATTTATAATCAGCCGATGTATAACCGATGTTTTTAATTGTGCTTCTTACTATATCCTGCAGTTCAATATAAGCGTTGGTTGTAACTTCACCGGCAACAACAACAAGTCCGGTTGAAACCATTGTTTCACACGCAACTCTTGAATTTGGGTCTACGGATAAAAGGGCGTCAAGAACGCCGTCGGATATCG
>CAYNUJ010000170.1:0-1119 GCA_964400095.1 uncultured Melioribacteraceae bacterium | reverse complement strand
GGTTTTTCAATCAGCTTTTTAATATTTCCGTTGTCCATCACCGCAACCCCGAATCTTGACGGATCTTCAACCTTTTTAACTCCGAGCGACGATTGTTTCGATTTGAAAACCTCTTTCAAATCAACGTCGAAAACGGTGTCGCCGAGAATAATAAATAATTCGTCGTCGTCGAAAGTTGGAACCGCGGCGTTTATAGCGTGTCCCAATCCGAGCATATCTCCCTGCTCAACAAAATCCGCTTTAATTTTCGGGAATTCCTTATTAACATATTCAACGATTTTTTCGCTGAGGTATCCGGTAATAAAGGTTGCTTTATAAATTTTTTCTTCCACCAATTTTTGGAGAATATGACCCAAGATAGGTTTATCCCCAACATTAAGAAGCACTTTGGGAAGCGTATGCGTATGCGGTTTTAATCTGGTTCCAAAACCGGCTACCGGAATAATAGCCCTCACGTTAAATCCTTATTTTGTTTAAATTTAGAAAGACAAAATTAAATAATACCTTTGCTATTATCAAACATATTAAGGTGATAAGAAACATGAAAACAAAAGTTACCGAATTGCTGAAAATTAAACATCCGATTATTCAAGCCGGAATGGTTTGGGCTTCGGGGTGGAGACTTGCCTCCGCGGTTAGTCGGGCGGGCGGACTGGGACTAATAGGCGCGGGTTCTATGAAGCCGGATGTTTTGAGAGAGCACATTAGAAAATGCGCCGCCGCAGTGGATAAACCCTTCGGAGTTAATCTGCCTTTAATGCGTAAAGACATTGAAGATTTAATTGCCGTAACTCAAGAAGAAAACGTGAAAATTGTATTTACTTCTGCTGGACATCCGGGAAAATATATCGAGAATTTTAAATTTTCGCGCATGACGGTTGTGCATGTGGTCTCGAACGTAAAGCAGGGATTAAAAGCGCAAAGCGCGGGCTGCGACGCGGTTGTAGGCGAGGGAGTTGAAGCCGGCGGACATAACGGAAAAGATGAAATCACAACCTTCGCGCTGATTCCTCAGCTTGCCGACGCGCTTAAAATGCCCGTGATCGCATCGTGGGGAATGTCCGACGTCATGTCGACCGGGGCGGCGCTGGCACGTGGGGCGGCACCCTCCCACACACA
>CAYNUJ010000169.1:0-6561 GCA_964400095.1 uncultured Melioribacteraceae bacterium | reverse complement strand
GACGGAACAGCCCATGTAAATTGCGAATCTTTCGTGCCGCTCAATAAGGTAGTCCATTGACCGCCCCCGTTTATGGAAACTTCTAAGTCCAGCGGTATATTGCCGCTTAACGCCGTCCATCTTATGTCGATATTTGTCGTCGAATATTCCATATTTTTCTCCGGCGAGGTTAGAGTAATGATTTCTTTTCTCATTATTCGAATATCGAAGTAGTGGTAGAAATAGCGCATAAAATCTTCTTTGCTGCCGAATCCCATCGATGAAAAATCATATCCGTTGCTTTCAATGATTTTCCGCACAGCCAAATAGCCGTCCTTTTTTACGATGTAGTCTATCATTAACCATCCGATTCCGTAATAATCGATATTATTATTTCTTACGAAAGCATAATCCATTAATTCCGATATTGTCGGGTCTCTTCCCAAATTCCGTCTCACTACTGTCCATTTATTATACATATCATGTTTAAGGTACTCGAAAGCGTCTTGGACTCTAATTTTAGGCATACAGCTTGCGAATCCTTCGGAAAGCCACGCGGGCATGAAATTACTTTTCATCCAAAATTGATAAACATGAGTAAACTCGTGAGTCATAAGCCAATTAAAATCTCTGTAATTGTTGAATGACGGAGAAATAAACGCGCATCCTCCTAAGCCGCTGCCGTGCCCTCCTCCGCCTTGGTTGTTATCGCATTCGTAACCTTCAACTAAAAGCTGCGTACATCTGTCGGGGTTTATTAAAACATTAATTCTGTGCGTAGCGGCGACTTTAAACGAATCCTCGTAAAATTGTAATTGCGAAGTAAGGGATTCTAGATACAGCGGCGCTTTTGCGGAATCTTTAGAGGCTCCGTAAATAGCGATCTTTTCATTTTTCACTAATATTTTAACGCGTTCGGCGCTTTCGAGATAATGTTTTTCGAGAAACAAATGCCACAGATCGTTTGCTTTTGTTTGATTGGCGGTGAGTAACGTAATTCTTCCGTTGTAAAATGAAGGAAATTTCGGATAATCGCCGTGAATAAGCATAGCATATTCTCCCATCGAGAACGCCAAATCCCTTTGCTCAAAATTATTTTCCGGATCGAAAGAATCGAAGTCGGATAAATCGGGGAACTTACCCGCCGCAGCGTAAATTCCTCTTATCGTTTTGTAAGGTCTCGCCAATTGCGCTTCGTAAGCCGCATAGCCGTATTGAAACCATTCCGGAGCGTTTGCCGCGAGATGTTTTAAAAGCATCGCCTTTGCCACCGTGTATCTTATAACCGATTCGATTGTGGGGAACACCTCCAATTGCGCGGCAGTGTGCGGGACGGTCGCGTATAATTTATCTCCTTCAATATAACCCGCCTCAAAATTCCAACGCACTTTTGCGGTATGATTTACCCAATTTTCATTGGAAACGATAATTAGTTCATAGCCCGGCAATTGACTGATTTGTTTTAATTTCCGGTAATAATTCACGCTGTTATCAATAATAGTTTGAAGAAGGTCTCTGCTATCGTCGTTTATAATTGTAAAATCATTGTCGTTTATATCAAAAACATTACTGTCGCCGGTATCTGTTTGGCTACTCGAATTGGCTGTGTTTAGCGAAACTGTATAAGCGCCGGAAACGTCGTAAATCCGTTCCGGATTTTGAGCGGATGCGGTTGTATAAACCGGTAATAACATTATAATACCAATTATTCTACTCACTGCTGTCTTCATTTTATTTCCTCCGAAATATTGGCTCGCCGCCAATAGACGTTTTTTATTTTAGCAATAACATTTTTTTAGTTTCCGAATATTTACCCGCGATTATTCTGTAAAAATAAATTCCGCTCGGCAATTCCGACGCGTCGAACTCCGCTTTATAGCTGCCGGGTATTTTTTGTTCGTTAACTAAGGTCTTAACTTCAGCGCCGAGCGCGTCAAAAATAACAAGATTTACGAATGACGATTGACTATTGACCGATGACGGAATACTGTATCTAATAATCGTTGTAGGATTAAACGGATTAGGATAATTTTGATTGAGCGCATAAGCCGTCGGAACCTCCGCTTCTTTCTCCACATCTGTTTTTATTTTTATATCCGATATGGTTCTAAGTAACAATTGATAACCGGAATTATAAGGAGCCTGTGATTTATATTGACCGACGCATCCAACCAAATCCACTTCTCCGACGGGAATATTTTCGGAAATCAAATTCACGTCGTTATCAATCCGAACGTTTAGCGAATTGTTTCCGTCGGTAAACGAATAATTTGTGTTAGCCTCGAAAACGCCGGAGACTTCGAAAGTTACATTTTCTATTTTAACCAGTTTACCTTCCTCCCTTTCGAGCCAATTCCAACTTTGATTCAATATATTATCAATCGTAGATATTCCCGGTACAGGCTCGTCAAGGTTCCGATGGACAATAACGGCGGAGTTTACAGAATCCCAAGTAAGCTGGGTCAATCCGCTGAAGAACCCCAGCCTGCCTGTTACCGTAATAGAATCTCCCAGACTGATTAAGTCGACAAAACTTTTTCCGTAAATAGAAACGCCCGCCTCGCTATCTTGAATAAACGCCGGTCCTTTGGATCCGAAATGATTTGAAGCGGTAATTATTCCTGTAATCGATTTTATCGAATCGATAAGTATCGGAATTCCGTCGCTATCATTTTCTCTTAAAGCGAGAATATTGGCGTATTGCGGCGTAAAACTCTCTCCGTTGTAACCGGTTCTCATTGCGTTGCCTTGGAAAGTAGCCCATAGATTGTCGTTTTCAACCGCTTTTTGAATACCATTCTTTTTAACTTTACTGCCCGGTTCGGTGGCGGGTTCGTTAAAGGCGGCAACCGTTCCGTTCTTGCAAAAGTATATTTTATTATTTACGGCGAGAATAGGACCTTCAATTAAACCGGATTCCTTTTTCACCCAAACGATTTTGCCGGTCGCGGTTGAAATTCCGTATAGCGTACCGAATGTGTCGCCGGCGTATATTCTGCCGCCGTCATCCGAAAGGGTCGGAGATGCTTTCAATATTGCGCTTGGATTCGAATGCGAATAATGCGTTTCCGTTTCCCAATTGAGAGTTCCATCGGAACCGTTAACCGAAAAGACTTTCCCTCCGGCGCCGGTAAAATAAACATTCAACGATCCGTCGATAACCGGGGAGCTTTCGCATTCGCCGTTTGAATTAAAAGTCCATTGAGTTGTTCCCGCGTTATCCGAGTCGCTTACTTTGAGTAATTTTCCCGATTCGGTAGTAACGTAAATATTACCGCTTCCGTCCAACGCCGGCGAGGAGCTTACGGATTCGCCAAGTTCAAGCTTCCATTTATATTGAACGTTGGAAATATTGATATTATTCAAATCGAAAGCGTAAAGCCTCCCGTTTTTATTGATAACATACAATGTGCCCGTCGATGAGATAACCGAAGAGGAATAGACGGCGGCTCCGACGTTGTAACTCCAAAGTATATCTCCGCCGCGGGAAATTGCCTGAAATATCCCGTTGCCCGTTCCGATATACAAATTATCGCTCGGTCCTACGGCAACCGAAGCGGTTGCCTGCGCGCCGAGAGCAACGGGCCAATTGGGATTGGTAACGCCGTTAGAATTAAATGAATATAAATTGTTATCCGTAGATGCGATATAAACGGTGTGGTCAGACGTTATGGTTGACGAAGATTTAATTATTCCGTTAACGTTTAGAGTGTATTCAATACTGCCGTCGCTTTTTAATCTTGCCACTTTGGAAGAAGAAGGAACGTAAATCGTGTTGTCGTCCAGAACCGATACGCCCCCTTTAGTTTCTCCGCCGATATTTGTTTCGAATATAACGGTAACCGCCGGGGAAGCGATGGAAAAACTTAAATTATTACTTGACCAGGTTCCGCTTGTATTATCGTCTTTTGCGTGTACTTTCCAATAATAAGTTTGCCCTATCATCAAATCCGAAATATGAAATGTTGTTTCGGTTATTCCTTCGGCAACTTTATACTGATCGGAAAAATCCGAAGTTGTTGCTAGGTAAACATCGAAAGAAACTGCTGAACCGTTTGGGTCTTCAGTGTTTTCCCAAGTTAAATCTGTCTCCGTGGGACTAAAACTGCCGGACGGAGAAATTAAATCAAAATCTTCAGGCGGTAAAGGGAGCTGTAGTTGGTAAATATCGAATGAATGATTGTTTGCAGTGTAAACATAATTACCAACAACTTCAACTGCATTAGTGACATAACCGGGGACAGTTATCACTTCCGCTAATACAGGGTTCGTTGGGTCTATAATATCTATTATTTGAGTGCCGTCATTGGTGCTAAAATAGGCATAATTGTCGTCGATGGAATAGTCATTATCCAAAATATCCGTGGCCCACACATAATTGCCGAGTAGAGTTATGTTTGAAAAATTTGACACATCATGAATACGAAGCTGAAAATTACTTTTGCTATAGATTTTGCCGTTGCGGTACTTAATATCCGATCCCATACGATTTGTAGAAGGAATATATGCTGTACCAAGTGTTACCGGGTTTAAAGGATCAGTAACATCCCTAAGAATTAGATAGAAATTGAGATATATGTCATACATCAAATTCCCGTCAAAACAAATATCATGTAATTTTTCCGTGTGATTATCCGGGTAACTATAAGCAATAAACGGGTTGGAAGGATCACTGACATCATAAACATCGCTGTAATAATTTACTACATAAAGATAACCGTTATGATATCTGATTTGATCTATTACCAGGTCCACCAATCGGGTATTGCTCTTAAGAATTGGATTAGCAGGATCAGAAACATCATAGATGACAAGCCTTTTTCTATTAATGGAAGACTGGTCAAAATCCTCATAAGCGGCATACACATAATTTCCGTTTGCAAGTAAATGTAATCTAATCGCTTTGCCAACAAGCTCAAACGAACCTGCTTCAATAAGATTCTCCGGATCAGATATATCCACAATATAAATAGTTGTCACCCTGGAGCCTTGTGGATCAGCTTTTGCTAAAAACGCATAATTTCCTTCAACTTCAAGCACATTAAGAGGACCGCCATTCGGGTCATCCGCAAGCGGCGGGCTTAATGTTTCAACCGGGTTAAGCGGGTCGGTTATATCAATCATTACAAAGTGGGTAGAAACATCCATCCAGGAAAAAAAATTGTTTTGAAATTCAGGGTTAGAAGGAGCAGAACTTGCTTGCACTTCATATGTATTTCCAATAGACGGATTTGCCGGATCGGCTACATTAATCGAATGTAACCGTTGTTCGAGATCATTTAGTTTATCCTTCACGAAAACATAATTATCTACTTTCCCATATATGTAGCTGTTTTCACCATTTGGAAAATCCCACGAAATTTCTCCGACCTCTACAGGGTTAAAAGGATCGGCAAAATTTCTGATATTTAATTTTGAAAACCAGTCTTGACCACTCCACCCAGCACCACCATCATAATTGAGGCTGTCTTCTTGAAGAGCATTGCTATGGAGGTTAAGCGCATGAATTTGATCATACTCGCCGAGATTGACCGGCGTAGATGGGTCGGAAACATCTAAAACTCGTGTTATTACATCTACCGGATATCCAAGATTATAATGCCATGAGCGAAAATAAATATTATCTGTAAATTTGCCTGGAAAAACCCATCCATATGCATCATAATACGGTGTTTGATTAAATATTTCAACCGGGTTTAAAGGATCGGTAAAATCCCAAATATTAAAATTATATTGAAGTAGATACTGTCCCGTATAAATTGTTCCATCATTATGAGGAGACCCGGGATTATCTTTCCAGTAGGGTCCATTCGCCAATTCAACTAACAATGTTGGGGTTGTAGGGTCCGTTAGATCGTAAATTCGCAGCACATCATCGGTTGAATTCGTGTATAAATAATTGTCATAAAAATTCAGAGTCTGGATATGTCCTGAACCTGTTATCCACCTTTTCACAAATGAAATATTATTGGGATCGCTGATATTATAAATATTAATTTCATCGTTATAATTAATAGCAACATAAGCGTAATCGCCGTTAACCCGGAATTTTGTGGGCTGCCAGAAATCATAAATCGAACCCACGTGTTCATATTCCACCTGAGCAAAGACACCGCCGAGAAAAGAAAAAACAAATAATATTGTTAATAACTTTTTCATGGTTTTACCTCATAATTCGTTCTATTTTTTTTCTAATTTATGTCCGATGAAACGCTCAAAACGATTGCATTATGTAAAGGACTATATTTTTCAATTATTCCTTAACCGATAACTCTTTTTTTAATTTCTGAATTCTTCTCAGCGCGTTTCTTCTTTTTGCTTTCGCGGCGTCTTTTACATCTACAATTATTTGCCCGATGGGATTTAAGGAAACGCACGTCAGATTGAAATGCCTCCTCGCCGTCGGTATTCCGGTTATCGTAATAAAATTTATAATTGCAAATAGGAGATGCCCCAGCGCTAGCCACCATCCGGCAATAAAAAACCAGAACTGTCTGTATATAAGGTTTCGGCAGTCAATTCCAAACACCTCATTCCCGTAAAATTCGCCTTTGTCCATTGCTTCTCTTCCGAAGGGATTGA
>CAYNUJ010000168.1:0-6563 GCA_964400095.1 uncultured Melioribacteraceae bacterium | reverse complement strand
CTACTTTCTGACCGAGCATATTATAAACGGTTAAGCTAACATTGCCGTTGGCTGGGATAGCAAATCTAATAGTAGTCGAAGGGTTAAACGGATTGGGATAATTTTGAGTTAAAGAGAAAGCTTCCGGCACAGAGTTAGTCAATCCGCGTTCCAAAACTCCAGTTGTTATATCGGCTAATCCTTTGTAAGCCGCTCCGTTATGTTCGGGTCTCGGATCTAAAGATTCGGTAAATTCATCTCTCGATATGGAATTCAATACCGGGTTTTCAATCGTATTTCCGTGTGAAGCGTCGCCAAGATACGCGCTCTCCCATGAATGTTTGCCCAAACTTGCAAAATCGTTTCCTGCTCCGAAATCAAACCAGATATTATTCTCGAACACTATTTCTCCGTTATCTAATCTCTTACGGCTGTCGTTTCCGCTTTGCAAATCTTCCACATCCATCGCGTCTCCGGCAAAATCTCCGATTATACTGTTCTTATACAGCCCGCCCCAGAAATCTCTGATCTTAAAGGCATGGTCATTCTCCGGATTCGTTGAATTCTTTCCGCTTCCCAATAACGTTGCGTTATATACTTGAGGATAAGCAAACGGTTCTCCGTCTTCCGGCACCGTGCCGCCGTCATGCTCGCCTAATCTGTTTCCATAATCTTTACTCTGTATCGCAAACAAAAACTGCATTTTTCCTCTCAATCCTTCGTCATGGTCGAATGCGTCGTCCGCGTTGAATACGCTCACCAAATGTTTCGCGTTTACCGTACCGCCGAACCACTCGAATCCGTCGTCGTTATTTTCAAATACTTCAACATATTCTAACGTCGTTCCGTCGCCAACTGCGCCGAGCGTTAATCCGTTTATTTCATTGCCCGCGCCTATGTCCGTTCCGCCGTGGCGTATCGATACGTAACGCATCACTCCCGAATTGTCATGATCGTCGGTTCCGCCGTATTCCGTTCTCGAATCTACCGGCAGTCCTTCTATATTGCCAATACCGGTGGCTGTGTTTATTCTCGCTTTGCCCAATAGTATTACTCCGCCCCACAAGTTTGTTGCAGGCAGCGCCAAATCCGTCGGGTCGGTTACGTCGTCGCTCTCTGCTGTAAAGATTATAGGCGCTTCGGATGTACCTTCGGCGTATATTTTTGCCCCTTGGGCTATTATCAGCGCGCTCGCGTTTTCTCCCTGTCCGGCTTTCCCTTTTATTACCGTTCCGGCTTCTATGTTCAATACCGCTCCGCTTTCTACAAATACAAAGCCGTCCAGCAGATATGTGTTATCCGCCGTCCAATATACTTTGTCTCCGGCGCTGATATCTGCATCCGTTACCGTTATTACATTACTTTTGGTTTTGTTCGGACTTAAATATCCGTAATGGTCTAATGCCGTCCAGCCTTTCAGCCAGTTGCTTGAGCCGAATGCTCCTTTGTAGTTTACTTTTGTGAAAAATCCATCGTCCGGCGCTTCCGATAAATTTCTGTAAGCCGCTCCGTTATGTTCGGGTCTCGGGTCTAAAGATTCGGTAAATTCATCTCTCGATATGGAATTCAATACCGGGTTTTCAATCGTATTTCCGTGTGAAGCGTCGCCAAGATACGCGCTCTCCCATGAATGTTTGCCCAAACTTGCAAAATCGTTTCCTGCTCCGAAATCAAACCAGATATTATTCTCGAACACTATTTCTCCGTTATCTAATCTCTTACGGCTGTCGTTTCCGCTTTGCAAATCTTCCACATCCATCGCGTCTCCGGCAAAATCTCCGATTATACTGTTCTTATACAGCCCGCCCCAGAAATCTCTGATCTTAAAGGCATGGTCATTCTCCGGATTCGTTGAATTCTTTCCGCTTCCCAATAACGTTGCGTTATATACTTGAGGATAAGCAAACGGTTCTCCGTCTTCCGGCACCGTGCCGCCGTCATGCTCGCCTAATCTGTTTCCATAATCTTTACTCTGTATCGCAAACAAAAACTGCATTTTTCCTCTCAATCCTTCGTCATGGTCGAATGCGTCGTCCGCGTTGAATACGCTCACCAAATGTTTCGCGTTTACCGTACCGCCGAACCACTCGAATCCGTCGTCGTTATTTTCAAATACTTCAACATATTCTAACGTCGTTCCGTCGCCAACTGCGCCGAGCGTTAATCCGTTTATTTCATTGCCCGCGCCTATGTCCGTTCCGCCGTGGCGTATCGATACGTAACGCATCACTCCCGAATTGTCATGATCGTCGGTTCCGCCGTATTCCGTTCTCGAATCTACCGGCAGTCCTTCTATATTGCCAATACCGGTGGCTGTGTTTATTCTCGCTTTGCCCAATAGTATTACTCCGCCCCACAAGTTTGTTGCAGGCAGCGCCAAATCCGTCGGGTCGGTTACGTCGTCGCTCTCTGCTGTAAAGATTATAGGCGCTTCGGATGTACCTTCGGCGTATATTTTTGCCCCTTGGGCTATTATCAGCGCGCTCGCGTTTTCTCCCTGTCCGGCTTTCCCTTTTATTACCGTTCCGGCTTCTATGTTCAATACCGCTCCGCTTTCTACAAATACAAAGCCGTCCAGCAGATATGTGTTATCCGCCGTCCAATATACTTTGTCTCCGGCGCTGATATCTGCATCCGTTACCGTTATTACATTACTTTTGGTTTTGTTCGGACTTAAATATCCGTAATGGTCTAATGCCGTCCAGCCTTTCAGCCAGTTGCTTGAGCCGAATGCTCCTTTGTAGTTTACTTTATCCATAAACTCCGAGCTTTGTGCAAATAAGCTTAAGGCAAAAGTAAACATTAGTAAAAATGTTAGAAATCGTTGTTTCATTTAGTCCTCCTAAATAAGTAAATTAGTTTATAAATTGTATTTTATTTCCGCAGAAACGGAACTGCCCCGTCTATAACTTTGATAGATATATTCCTGCCCTTTAAATTCTTGAACCTTTACAACCGATGAATTCAAAATATTCGCTGCGGAGATTTTAATTGAAATATTCTGCATTATTTTCTTCGATATCGAAAGATTCAGCATATTGAAAGGCTTTTCATAAACATCCGGCGACCCAACGCTTCCGACGGCTGAGAGTCGTTTTCCGAATACATTATAGTATAAGTTTGCATTCCAGCCCTGCGCGGGGTTATCGTAATTGAGATAAAAGTTTACTATAAAAGGCGACTGCCCTTGAAACTGCCTTGTGCCGGAAGCATTCGAATCATATACTTTTATGCTAGCCAGTTCCTCCGAATCGATATCAACAAAAGACTGGATATACGAAAAATTGCTTCCCACCGTAAAATTCTTCAATACATCATAAACCGCGCTCAAATTTCTTCTGATCTCAAATTCAATGCCTCTAACCGCGGCTCGCGGAACATTTACCCAGGTTAAAACATTATTTACGGCGTCATGAATTTTCAATTCAATCGGATTGCTGAAATCTTTAAAGAAAAAACTTACGGCAAAAACTTCACCCGGCTTGGAAAACCATTCCCATCTCAAATCATAATTGTTGATTAGCGTAATGTTCAAGTCCGGATTGCCCACATAAGTATCTCCGCCGTTAAAATCGTAATTCGTAAAAGGCGATATCTCCCTAAAAGTCGGTCGAGCTAACGTTCTTCCGTACGCAAATCGAATATTCATATTATCAACGGGAGAATAAACTAAATTGAGGGAGGGAAGAACATTATTCGTTTCAATTCTGCCGTTTATTTGATTAGGGTCCTTACTAAGAACATTCATCGAAGTGTTCTCATAGCGCGCTCCCAAAATCACTCTTAAATCATTGAGTAATTGTAAATCGGTCATTACGTAAGCGGCTCGAATGATATTTCTTCCGTCATAATCGCTCGAGGTCTGGTCTGTTTCCTGAATATAAATGGGAATCCTATTCAGCGTCATTCCGTTGGAAAGAGTATCGGTTTTAACCCACCCTATATTATTCGAATTGAATAACGAATTGACATTTCCGTTTACTTCTCTGAATGATGAGCCTATTCTGGACGCGGGTGAATAGACAAATCTTCTTTCAATAAAACTTCTTTTCTTATCGGAATATTTTCCTCCGAATTTAATAGTTTCCTTTCTATTGCCCCAAACTTTGAACGGAAGGGATATATTAAACTGAAAATCCTTCTGCTTTTCAGATGTTTTTCTAAAATATCTTTCCGGAGCTAAATTCGATTTTATACCGTAAACATTTTTCGGAGTGTAATAATCATAAAAAAATCTCAAATCGGGTTCATTTTGACGGGAAGAAATAAAAGCCGCTTTCCAATCGATCTTTGCGTTGAACAATTCAGCAATCATGTGTTCGCCGTTAATTTGAACGGAACCCAGCGACCTTTCCTTATAACCGATTGACCTGGCTTCAAAAGTCCATTCCGGGTCTATATCATAAGGATAAGAACCGGCGACATACTGAGCCGAACTTACTCCATTTTGATTGAACAATCCGTTAAGACTTATTTTATTGAACTGATTCAATTTATAGGATAATTTCAACATTCCCCCCCAGAGAACCTCCGAATAGGATTTCGAATCACTCATCGCAAACGTAGTATCCAGCTCCGTTTTGTTCGGGTCGGCAACTCCCCTTGCCCATCTGTTTAAGCGACCGTTAATATAGCCGCCGTTATTTTTCTTATAAGACAAACTCGCAATGAAACCGAATGGTCTGTTAAACAGCGGTATCTGATTTCCAATTGAAAGAGAATAATTATAATTCAGCGATGAAGGGCGGTTCACCGGACTCATTTCTCCCGAAAAAGCTTTTGTTACTTCGTCAATTTTTTTTGCTTTATTTTCATCCCTCTGAGCTTCTCCGGTTTTAGCCAGCCATGTTTCTCCGCCTATAATCGAAGGTATGCTTCGCCCGCCGTCGTCGAATCCAAGCCAATCGGTCGAGCCTGAAGAAGTTCCCAATCCATCCGGATTAAAAGTGATTTCAGAATCAAACGAAGATTTGACGCTGAACGCAGCGTTGAATTTATCGGGAAAATCCTTAGTTGTAATATCCACAGAACCTCCGCTAAAATTACCCGGCTTGTCCGGAGTAAAACTTTTTACCGTTTGGATATTATCAATCAATCCCGCCGGAATAATATCGATTGAACCGGAACGCTTATAAGGATCTATACTTGGAATTTCCGCTCCGTTCAATTGTGTGTTAGTATATCTGTCGCCTAATCCTCTTACGTAAACATACTTTCCGTCAACAACGGAAGCTCCGACAACTTGCCTAACCGCATCGGCTGCGTTGCCCGCTCCGCTGCGTAAAAACTGTTCCGAACCGATTGCATCGCCAACCGAAATGGATTTCTGCCTTTTCGATAAGAGACTCGCTTCCGTATTTCGAACCGCTTTTGCCGTGACTATTACCTCTTCCGTTTCGTAAGTCTCAACGTCTAAAACGATATTCAATTTTGTAGCCTTCCCCGAAAACACTTCCACCCCGGTTACAATCTTTTTTGAATAACCGATCATCGAGAAGATTAAATTATATTTGCCAGCCGGTATTTTTGAAATAAGATAATCTCCTTCAATATCTCCGGCGGCTCCCAAAAGAGAACCTTCAACTACAACGTTCGCGCCTATCAATCCGCCCCCGGTTTCCCCGTCTATTATTCTGCCCGAAATACTTCCGGCGCTCTGGGCATAATTTGCTGTAATAAATATTAGCGATATTAAAATTACTTTAAGAATAAAAACCTTCTTCCTTAGTTTTAGTACAGATGACTTCATTTTCTCTACGTCCACCGATGTTTATTATTTATTTGTTAACCAAATTTAGATTTCCAATGTTAACTGGGTATAAAGGAATTGTTAAGAAAATATTAAGTTAATGTTAAGGAATTGTTAAGTCCGGTAATATTTATTGACGCTTTCAATAACATATAGCCGATAAAATCAATAAATTTGAGAGTTGAGTTTTAACGAATGGAGTACATGTGAATATAAAGGAAAGACAAATATTATTATTCGAAAACTGGGCGGGAGAAAATCTATCGGAGTTTTATGCGCTTCCACCATCCGGTTCTTACAGAGAATATTACAGATTAAGAAGCAAGTCGAAAAGCGCAATTGCCGTTTATAATTCGGACAAAAAGGAAAATAGAGCCTTCGTAAAATTTACCGAACATTTTAAAGCGCAGGGTTTAGCGGTGCCTCAAATTTACGCTAAAGATTTGGAAAACGATATTTATCTTGAAGAAGACTTAGGCGATACGACTCTGTTTGCATATTTAACAGCCACACGTAAAAACGGAGAGTTCCCCGGCGAAGCTATAGAAATTTATAAGAAAATATTGGATGAATTGATAAAATTTCAAATTACCGCTTCCAAAGATTTGGATTACTCCGTCTGCTACCCGCGCTCGGCATTCGACGGTCAATCGATGTTGTGGGATTTGAATTACTTCAAATACTATTTTCTCAAGCTCGCTAAAATTCCCTTTGAAGAGCAGGCGCTCGAAAATGATTTTAATACGCTGATTGAATTTTTATTGGAAACGGATACGAATTATTTTCTCTACAGAGATTTCCAATCGCGGAACGTGATGCTGATAAACAATCAGCC
>CAYNUJ010000167.1:0-6667 GCA_964400095.1 uncultured Melioribacteraceae bacterium | reverse complement strand
TATTATATAACTGCCGGAACAATTCCGCCTAATCCATCGGAAATTCTCGGTTCCGTTGAAATGGAAGAATTTCTTGAAAGATTAAAAAACGAATTTGATTTAATTATTATCGATTCTCCGCCAATAATTGCAGTTACCGATTCGGAAATACTTTCACGCATGGTTGATGCCTCAATTCTTGTCGTTGCGGCTAATTCAACTGAAATTGAGTTAATGACCAAAGCCGTTGAAATAATGAGTGTTGACGACGGTTCTTTCATTGGAACCGTTCTCAATCGTTTTGCCTATAAGAGTGGATACGGTAGTTACTACAAATATTATTATTACTATTCAAGACCGTCAAACGGTTCGGATAAAAAGAAAATTAAAGCATAGCGCAATAATTATTTTAAACTTTGGAAGGGGAATTTATTCCCCTTTTTGTTTGTTTGAAAATAGTATTATATATACTGAGGTTTTAATATGAGTAAAAAAGTAGCTGTTGTAACCGGTGGAGCCGGATTTCTGGGTTCTCATCTTTGCGATAAACTTCTTTCGGATGGGATGAAAGTTTTTTGCGTTGATAATTTATTGACAGGTTCTCTTGATAATATAGAACATCTTTTTGGCAATGAGGATTTTGTTTACTTCAATCACGACGTTACAAATTTTATCCATATTCCTAAGGAAGTTGATTATGTTCTGCATTTTGCTTCCCCAGCCAGTCCGATAGATTATCTTAAACTTCCTATTCAGACTTTAAAAGTAGGGTCTTTGGGAACGCATAAAGCGTTGGGATTGGCAAAAGAGAAGAAAGCCCGTTTTCTTATCGCTTCCACATCCGAAGTTTACGGCGACCCTGAAATTCATCCGCAGAATGAAGAATATTGGGGAAATGTCAACCCAATTGGACCGCGCGGCGTTTACGACGAAGCTAAAAGATTCGCGGAAGCAATTACTATGGCTTATCATACTTTTCACGGCGTCGAAACGCGCATTGTTAGAATATTTAATACTTACGGACCGAGAATGAGGCTGAACGACGGCAGAGCTTTACCCGCTTTTGTTTCTCAGGCTCTCCACGATGAGGATGTTACAGTATTCGGCGACGGTTCGCAGACGAGGAGCTTTTGCTTCGTTTCTGATCTGATTGAAGGGATTTATAGATTGTTGCTGTCCGATGTTGATACTCCGGTGAATATAGGTAATCCTTCCGAAATTACTATAAAACAATTCGCTGAGGAAGTGATTAGAATTACAGATTCTAAAAGTAAAATTATTTATAAGGAATTACCTCAGGATGATCCAAAAGTTAGGCAGCCGGATATTTCAAAAGCCATAAAATATTTAGAATGGGAACCTAAGGTTGATAGAGCGGAAGGATTGCAGATTACTATAGACTATTTTAAGACCAGATTGAATAAATAAAAAAAGGCGGCTTTGAAAGCCGCCTTAAATTTATCAGCCGGAATTTATTAATACATTCCGTCCATTCCTCCCATACCACCGGGCATAGCAGGCATTGCTTTTTCTTCTTCTTTCTTTTCGTAAACCACTGCTTCGGTTGTAAGAAGCATTGATGAAACTGAAGCGGCATTTTCTAATGCGGTTCTTGTAACTTTAGTCGGATCAATTACACCCGCTTCCAAAAGATTCTGGTACTCTTCGGATGCGGCGTTAAATCCGAAATCGCCTGTGCCTTCGAGTACTTTATTCAAAATAACTGCACCTTCCAAACCGGAATTAGCGACTATTTGTCTCAAAGGTTCTGTAAGAGCTTTTTCTATTATCTTAATACCGGTTGTCTGATCAGCATTTTCGCCTTCAGTGTCTTTCAACGCATTTAATGCTCTAACTAAAGCAACACCGCCGCCTGGAACAATACCTTCTTCCACAGCAGCTCTCGTAGCGTGCAATGCGTCTTCAACTCTCGCTTTTTTATCTTTCATTTCAACTTCCGAAGCTGCGCCTATTTTTAGAACTGCGACGCCGCCGGAAAGTTTTGCTAATCTTTCCTGAAGTTTTTCTTTATCATAATCGGAAGTTGTTTTTTCTATTTGAGCTTTGATTTCGTTGATTCTTTTTTTGATATCGTCGCTGCTTCCCGCGCCTTCGACAATTGTAGTATTGTCTTTGTCTATAACTACTTTTTTAGCTGTTCCAAGGAATTCAACGGTAGCATTTTCTAATTTGAATCCTCTCTCTTCGCTGATTACAGTGCCGCCGGTTAATATTGCGATATCTTCGAGCATAGCTTTTCTTCTGTCGCCGAAGCCGGGAGCTTTAACAGCCGCAACTTTCAAAGTTCCGCGAAGTTTATTAACAACCAAAGTCGCTAAAGCTTCGCCTTCGAGATCTTCTGCAATAATCATGAGGGATTTTCCACCCTGCGCTACTTTTTCGAGAACCGGAAGAAGATCTTTCATAGCTGAGATTTTTTTATCGTGAATTAGAATGTAAGGATCTTCAAGAATTGTTTCCATCGATTCCGAGTCGGTTACAAAGTAGGGCGAAAGGTAACCGCGGTCGAACTGCATACCTTCAACTATTTCGAGACCGGTTTCGGTACCTTTTGCTTCTTCAACGGTAATAACTCCATCTTTTCCGACCTTATCCATTGCGTCGGATAATAATTCGCCGATAGTCATATCGCTGTTAGCTGAAATTGAGCCGACTTGAGCGATTTGGTCTTTAGTTTCAACTTCTTTGCTCATTTCTTTTAACTCTGCTACTACTTTTCCAACGGCTAAATCAATGCCTCTTTTGAGGTCCATCGGATTTGCGCCGGCGGTTACATTTTTAAGCCCTTCACGGTAAATTGCTTGAGCTAAAACAGTTGCGGTTGTTGTTCCGTCGCCTGCAATATCGCTGGTTTTGGAAGCAACTTCGCGAACCATCTGGGCGCCCATATTTTCCATTTCGTTTTCAAGTTCAATTTCTTTTGCAACGGTCACGCCGTCTTTTGTTACAGTAGGCGCGCCGAATTTCTTGTCAATTATCACATTGCGTCCTTTGGGACCCAAAGTAACTTTAACCGCATTGGCAAGTTTGTCCACACCTGCTTTCAACCCGCTGCGGGCATCTGAGCTGTATTCGACAATTTTTGCTGCCATAATTATTCCTCCGTTAATTATTAGTTAAAATTTATCCGTTAATGACGCCGAAAATATCGCTCTCACGCATGATGAGATATTCTTCGTCGTCAACAGTTACTTCTGTTCCTGAATACTTACCATAGAGAACTTTATCTCCCTCTTTAATAGTAAGTTCAACTTTGCTGCCTTCCTCGGTCACTTTACCGGGGCCGACTGCTACTACAGTACCTTCAATTGGTTTTTCCTTTGCAGTATCGGGTAAAATGATACCGCTTTTGGTTTTTTCTTCAGCGGGATTGGGTTTAACAATCACTCTGTCAGCCAAAGGTTTGATTTTGAAGTCTGCCATATTTAATTCCTCCAAATTAGTTGTTAGCACTCATTAAAAGCGAGCGCTAATATAGTAAAGAGCGTTATATTTGTCAAGATTTTTAGGCAAAAAAACAAAAAAAAATACATTATTTTTTTTCGAGGAACGGAATTCGGCGCACATTTCCCAGCTTTGTTTCAATAAGACTGAATTTGCTGAAATAAGCAAATTGTAACAAACCTTCTTAATCGTCAAATCGTGTGTTTACAATGTTATTATAAATTGAACCGAAAGTATATGAAAACCCGATCATTCCGCGATAACTGTATTGAGTTTCAAGCTCCCGTCTCTGAAGAAGAACTTCTTCGAGGCTCACGTTTACAAACGGCAGGCTTAATTGATCGTGAACAGCGTCATACCCTCCGGAAATATCCAAAGTTAATCCTTTAATGATTTGTAAACTCACTTCCGCGTTTAATTCAATAGAGTTTTTACTTAAATCATGCAGATACGAACTTAATCCTACGCCTAAACCAATATTGCCCCAATCTTTAATTATTTCAAATATCGCGGAAATTTTCTGCTGCCAAAGTAATTCCGAGTTTTTAAGATAGATTGTCATATCTGTATAATTACTATAATCCGCCCATAATTTATAATTGAATTTCAGTTGTCTTACATTAGTTTCGGAATAAGGGAATATGTTGTATTCAATGCCCGGCGCCGCGCTGATACTCAAATCGATATTTCTGAATGTGGATGATGTCGCTCGAAGCCACACGCCCGCAGACCAATGAGCGGTTAACGATTTTATTACAGAAGTTCGTAAATATTGAGAGCGGGTAATATTAAGAATTTTAGAATTCTTAAACTCGAATTGACTCTCATTATATTCGCCGGAAAGTGAAAATCTTATTTTCCAATCTTCCGTTACTCGAGATGCAGAGATCGAACCCCAAGTATATAAGAATTGCTGCGATTTCTCGCCGTCAAGAAAACTTCTTAAACTTGAACGAAAAACCCAGTAGTCCCATTCGTCGTTAATTTTTTTCTCAACGTCTGCTCTTTTAGCTCCTTCATAACTAATATTGAAATTATTCGCGACAGGCGTTTTGTAAAGGAAACGCAATAATCCGAGTTTAAAAGCTTTGATAAATTTTTCTCTCTCGGTTTCTTCGGTATCGGTCTTGTTCGTAAAGTATTTTAGTGTATCGCTGATTTCGGAAAATTCATTTCTCCCAATGAAAATTAAGCTGAATTCTCTCCCGCCGCTTCCCGTTCTCTGTCTCGTTTGAATTACCTGTATGTCGGAATCAAATCTGTCGAAAACAATATTAACAAATGTAACTTTTTCGCGGATGTAATCGAGATCGCACCAGCGGCAATCGAGATAAACTTTCGGAAGGTCTTCCACGCTAGCGGGAGACGCTTGTTGAATTTCGGCTGAGAATATTAATAATATACAGATAAGAAAATTTTTCATTTGCTCCTCTTAATCAATAAATCCAACATTAAATTTATTTACAATTAAATTATTTCGGAAATAATTTGTTTGTTAATTTTATTCGGAATAATGAAAATTAGTTCATAATTAAAGAAAGCAACAGATAAACCTTCTAAAAAGCGGATCATATTCCGCTCTTCTTCAAAAAAACATTAAATTTTAAAATGAAAATTTTTTTACTTCAAAAATATTTCTATCTTTGCTTCTGATTATTATCTTATTCTCTATTTTGTAAGGAATTTTATATGCTGGATATACAGAAGAAAATGTCCAATTCTTTTTACGCATTGCTCAGCCTTCCCGCAACGGCGATGGGTTTTGCGCTTTCAATTCAAATTGCTGCGTTAAGCTGGATAATGAACACTCAGTATGGCTTCGACGTTCACGAAGTCGGCATAGTTTGGGCTGCGGGTCCCATTGCGGGTATTCTCGGTCAGCCTATTGTAGGATTGATAAGCGATAAAGTTTGGTTTTGGGGCGGCAGGCGCCGTCCTTTTATTGTAATTGGCGGAACACTCGCGGCGCTGATGCTTTTGGCTCTGCCGAATATAGATACAATTGCAAACTTCCTTGGATTTGGAAGTTTAATAGTTATCGCCTCCGCGGTTGCGCTTACTTTGGATTTGGCTATTAATATTAGTTTCAATCCTACGCGTTCGATTATTGCAGATGTTACACCCGAAGGAAATTCAAGAACGAAAGGCTATACTTGGATGCAGACAATCTCCGGTACATTCGGAGTTTTAGCTTATGCGATCGGGGCTTCTTTCGGAAATTTCTTTTTAATTTATTTCGGAGTGTTTTTAGTTCTCGCATTTTCTTTGATTCCAATGTTTTTTATCGAAGAGGAGCGGGAACTCGATTCAAAAGACGAGGAATCGAACGACGCGCAGACAGAAACAAACTGGGGCAATTTATGGAGAATATATTTCGCTAACGGATTTTCCTGGCTGGGCGTTCAAACTATGTTTGTCTTTATGATAATTTTTATCAAACAGAAGATGTACGGAGTCACTGATTTTCAAGAGAGTCTTTCTTCGGACATAAATAATCAGATCGGACAGATATTGTCAATCTCGTTTTTGATTTTGAACGCCGTCGGAGCGCTGCTTCCGGCGTTTGTGCTGGAACCGATTACTGAAAAAATCGGAAGAGTAAAAACGCAGATGATTTCGGTTGCGGTTATGTCTTTATCTTATTTTGCGATTGTGTTTTTAGGGAATACGTCAATTTCTCTGTGGATACTTATGGCGTTTGCCGGAGTTGGATGGGCGGCTATTGTCAGTCTGCCGTTCGCTATTATGTCCGAAAATGTTGAGAAGGGGAGAATGGGCTATTTTATGGGCATTTTCAACTTATCGATCGTTATCCCGCAGCTAATTGTAAGTTTGGTCTTAAGTTTTGTTATTCAGGCGATCCCCGATAAAAATATGATATTTATTATCAGCGGAATATCGCTCTGTCTTTCAGCGTTTTTGTGGTTTTTAGTTAAAGAATCTCGATCAATGACAAAAGAAGTATGATGAGAAAATTAGTATTTGTCTTTATTGTTTATGCGTCCATTTTATCGGCTCAAGAGAGTAACCTTAAAATAAGCTCGTTTATCATATCCGATGAACTCGGTTTTGACGATCCGGTCGATCTGAAATTAGGCAGATACGAAGCCTATGAAATAAATATAGGCAAAGGCGATAATCTGGCGGTTGAGTTGTCATCCGACGATTTCTGGCCTGTCCTTCTGCTGATGTCGCCGTCTAAAAAGCCGATTATTAAATTCCC
>CAYNUJ010000166.1:3145-6774 GCA_964400095.1 uncultured Melioribacteraceae bacterium | reverse complement strand
TTCATCCAGTCATCCAGTCATCCAAAAGTACTCATTCAATCCGAATAACGATTGATAAATTCGAATGCTGATTGTGACAATGAGAAAAAAAGGAACGCGGATTTTTATGATGGTTATGATTTCCCCTCCAAAGGCGGGCAGGCGCTGATGGAAAAAATTCTCGCCTCTTACTTCTCGCTTCTCGCAATATTCATCCAGCAATTTAGCCATTAGACAATTTGAAGATGAGAATTATTGGAACGCAGATTTTTATGATTGCTCATGATTTCCCCTCCAAAGGCGGGCAGGCGCTGATTGGATTTTTTCCTTCTCGCTTCTCATTTCTTGCTTCTTTTTCTTGTTTTCTAACTCAGCCCGCAATGCTCGCTCCCCGAATGACCAACAACCAAACCCTATTCAACAATACCGTTCATTACATTATCGAGGTCTTTTAACTCATCGACGTAAAATCCGTTTATAACGCAAGCATCGGTTTTGCCGCCTTTCAGAAGGAAGTTGGCGGGTTCGTCCGGCATAAAATTAAACGCCGTTAATTTTGAGCGCGCGATATTAATCGGCGCGTCGAAAAAAGTCTTGCCGAAATCAGGGAAGTGAATAAATAAAGATCCCGATTTGATAATATCGAATAGTTCCGGATGACTGTAATCCAAGGTGTGTTCATTCTCGCCGATATGGACTCCGGGCGTGGCGACAATTTTTCCTCCGGCGTTAACTTCCTCAAAACCGAAAGTATGGGAGAGGTCCCCGATAGCTGAAATTTTGCTTTTGATAAATTGCAATCCGGAGGTTTGATCGAAAAAATCATTCCGGTCAACGCCTATATCCACGCGAAAGAGAGAGCCGCCGCGGTTAATTTGAGCCTCGCGAATAATCAGATCGTGGTAAAGCTTTCCGTTAAACGGAATAGATTCGTACTGCGCCAAAGAATATTCTTCGAAACTATTTTTCGCGATTGATTCGAGAGCCATAACGAACATAATAAAATTCAGCCGGCGCAGATTATTTTTTTCGGGGTCGTTCTTTTCTCTTCCCGATTCGATTAAAACGGTTGAACATCCGAGCGCGGCGGCGGTATCTCCGAATGAGCGGGGTTCGTGATCGTCTCCGAATTTCGCAATTCTGCCGTCTGCAAAAAGCGAAAGATTTTCGCGAAGAAAGGAGACCAGCTTTATCGCTTTTAATCTCGCGGCGTCAACGGTTTTGGCGTAATCCGGCGGCGGCGCCAGCAGAGAAACGGAAGCGGGCTGATTTGTGTTCCCAACGGACCAGCGTATATCCTGATCGTGAAGATTAAAAGCGAATTCCGGTTTAATTTCCTTGAGCAAATTTATCAGAATTTTGGATTCGGGCGAGGATAATTCTTTTGCGTCGCGGTTAATGTCTATGCCGAGAGCGTTGTGGCGGTTAATGTTTTCAGCCCCGTCCGGATTGAGCATCGGAACGATTATTATTTCAAGCTCATTAATAATTAAATTGCGCAGAACGTCGAACTCCCCTGGGCGTTCCAGAAAATTCATCAGATCGAGCAGAGCCAGCGTTGCCGTCGGTTCGTCTCCGTGCATTTGAGACCACATTAAAATTTTCCGTTTCCCCGCGCCGGTTTTAATTGAATATATTTTTCTGCCTTGGACCGACGAGCCGAGATTTTCAACGGAAAAGAAATTCTTTTGGGTCTGAATGATTTCTTCCATTTGGGCATGTTTAATTCTTCGCCGCTTTATAGTTCCATTTCTATATTCGGCGTAAGAACGGAAAAGTTTCTCCAAGGCGTTCCGGTTCATTCAATAATTCCGAAGTAATTAAATAAATAAAATAATAATTTTGAAAAATGAAAAATAAGAATAAATTGGCAAACGAAAAGAAATACAAAATAATAGTAACCGATTCCGGTCTTGGGGGATTTTCCGTTTACACTGCGCTGAGCAGGGGACTGCGTAATAATTCCCCCGCGACGGAAGTTGAATTGATTTACTTTAACGCTGTGCCCGAAGAGGGCGTTGGCTTTAACCAATTGAATTCGGAAGCGGAAAAGATTGACGCTTTGGAACGAGTTTTCAATTCAATGGAAAACCGGTTCCGACCTGGCAAAATAATAATCGCGTGCAACACACTTTCGGTTCTTTACGAAAAAACAAAATTCGGAATTGAAAACGGCGGAAAAATTTACGGCATAGTCAATTCGGCTTTAAGTTCAGCGAAACGAGCAATCGGCGATAACCCCGATGCTAACGTTGTTATTCTCGGCACCGGTACTACAATCGATTCGGGCGTTTACCGGAACGCTTTGATCAATTTCACCGAAGAGAAAAAGGTTATTTCCCAAGCTTGTCCGCTGCTCGAGACCGAAATTGAACGCGGTATCGACGGAAAGGTAACGAAAATAATGCTGAAAAAATTTTTATCCGAAGCCGAATCTAAAATGAAGCGTAAAAGCGGTTCCAATATTCTACTGTTAGCCTGCACTCATTACGCTCTGATTGAAAAAGAAATTTTGAATATCGCGGTTAAAACCGGAATAGAAAATCCAATAATCGTAAATCCGAACGAAGCTATGGCGGCAGGAATATTGGTGGATATCGGCGCCGGAGTATGTGGTTCCATTAATCACCGCGTCGTTTCAAAAGTGAAAATGAATATTTCGCCTGCCGGAAAAATAATAGCCGGTCAAAAAGATTTACCCGAAGAAGCTTTAGCCGCATTGATGAATTACGAATATATTCCGGACTTATTCTGAGTCGGATTCGTGATTATGATCGCGCTCAAAATCCTGATGAAGATTGTCTTTAACTTCAAAATACTCGCCCCAAGTGCGGAGCAGCCGGTAAGGATAAATCCCGTCCGAATTACCGTCTTTCCAATGGAATGTGACCGCGTAGCTGCCGACGGTTTCAATATTAACGATTTCATATTTCCCCGGTTTATCGGGACCTTTCGGCGGCGGATCGTATTTTTTCCATAGAATAGTTTCGCCTTTATTTCCCGCATCGGGGGATTCGTCGCGCAAAAACTGAAGCGGATAATCGAACGCTTTGCCGTCGTTCCACTCAATTGTTAAAGTTTCTTTGTCTTTCAGTTTTATTTTTGTAGGTACGTTCATTTATTAATTCTCATCTAAATTTATTTATCAAATATACGCCGGCAATAATTAAAAACATTCCGGCAAAATGCAGCGGAAAAATCGATTCTCCGTCAACGATTCCCCAAACAACAGCGGTAACGGGAATTAAATATGTAATTGTAGTGGCGAAAACCGCCGTGGTTATGTGGATAAGTTTGTTGAATAAAATCATCGCGAAAGTGGTTCCGAACGCGCCGAGGAGGAATATGTAAAAAAGTGAAAGCCAAACTTCTCCGCCGAGAGCTAATTTAGCGGGAACGCCTGAACCAACGAGTATCGCTAACGCAAAAGGTCCCACTGTAAATAACGCGATTGACGTTATCGCCAGGGAATTGATATGCCGAAGATGAATTTTTACAAAATTGGCGGTATAGCCGTAGCAGATAGTAGCGGCGATTACGAATAACGCATAAAAATTAAATGAGCCGAGACTTCCGTCCGAGCTTACAAAGCTGAGTATTACCGAACCCGCGAAGCTGATAATAAGACCCGTCAATTGTGCCGATTTTAT
>CAYNUJ010000166.1:0-3045 GCA_964400095.1 uncultured Melioribacteraceae bacterium | reverse complement strand
GCTTATCTGTTGCGTATCCTCTGAACATTCCGCGCGTATTGAACGGCATGGCGATATTTCCCCATTTATCAATTGCTATCACTCCGCCTTTTGCGTTCTGCTTCACGAGTTTATCCATAATAACTTTGTCGGCGGCTCTTTTGAGGCTCCAGCCTTTGTATTCCATCAGCGCCGAGATATCGTAAGCGACGACGTTTCGGATGAAAAATTCTCCGTGACCCGTAGCGCTTACGGCGCAGGTTTTATTATTGGCGTATGTTCCCGCACCAATAATCGGGGAATCGCCGATGCGTCCGAATTTTTTGTTAGCCATTCCACCGGTAGAAGTTCCCGCTGCAAGGTTGCCGTCTTTATCGAGCGCCGCGCATCCCACGGTTCCGAATTTATAATCGTTGAACTCATTTAAAAGAGTCTGCTTTTTCTCTTTCTGCATTCTCTCAATTTCTTTTAATTTTTTTTCCGTGTAGAAATATGAATTATCGACTAACTCGAAACCCTGTTCTTCGGCAAAAACCTCGGCGCCTCTGCCCGCGAGCAGAACGTGAGGCGAAACTTCCATAACCTCTCTCGCGAGTGAAATAGGATTTTTAATTCGCTTCACTCCGGCGACTCCACCGGCGTTATTGGTTTTGCCGTCCATTATTGAAGCGTCTAATTCGCAGGTTTTCTCGGAGGTCATAACCGCGCCTTTGCCCGCGTTGAATAGAGGCGAGTCTTCCAAAACATTGAGAGTTTTTTCCACCGCGTCGAGACTGCTGCCGCCGTTTTTCAGAATGCTCAATCCGACTGAAATAGCCTCGGTTAATTTTGCTTTGTAAGCTTCTTCCTGTTCTTTAGTGTATCTTCCCTTATAAATATAACCCGCGCCGCCGTGCACAACCAAGCCGTACTTTATAAGCTTTTTATTCGATTCCGATTTTTTAAATTCCTTGATACACGACGCGAGCGTTGCCGCGAGTAGAAAAGCCATTGTTACCGAAAGTAAAATTTTTTTCATCTCTGTTTTTCTCTCCAATTAAAACACTTTAATGAATGAAGCGTTTCTTTCATTTATATAATAAAAAGTAAGAACTGTTTTTTATAGCGGTTCAAAGATAAGAATATGAAACAAGCATGCAAAATCTTTTTGCAAACAAGGGGATGATTATAAACAGATGGAAAGAATTATTGAAATAGTAGAAAATAGAAATTTAACCCCAACTATGCAATAGAGAAAATAAAATTCTTCTAAATCATTACTTGAAAAGTAGTTATCGTCTTTCATATTTTAACTATTTTCTATTGCTATGCATTAGAATATCTTTATATTTAACAATAAGTTACAAGTATTTCAGATTTCTATTGCATAGTTCGGGGTTAATTTTAAAGTGGAAAACTTTTTTAACCGGACAAATATTTTTAATTTAAATGAAAGAAAATTCAGATATAAATAATAGGAAAACTATGAAAACTTTTCTTCTGATTTTACTTGCAATTGTTTTATCGTTCAATATCCTCGCTCAGGAAAAAGATAACGAACCGGAATTCGAAATAGTTTACGAGGTTCAGACAACTCCCATTAAAACTCAATGCAAAACGGGCACATGCTGGGCGTTTGCGACATCTTCCTTTTGGGAAACCGAATTATTGCGCATAGGCAAACAGCCGTACGATATTTCCGAAATGTTCACCGTAAGAATGACTTATCCGTTGAAAGCAGAAAAATTCATTCGTTACCACGGAGATTCCAACTTCGGCGAAGGGGGTCAGGCGCATGATGTTCTCCACATATTCAAAAAGTACGGAATGGTTCCCGAAGCCGTTTACGACGGAAATATAGACAACCCCAAAACTTACAATCACGGTGAGCTAACCGGAGTCCTTAAGGGCGCTCTAAACGCAATCGTTCATAGAAGGGGAAAAATTACTGAAAATTGGAAAGACGTGTGCGAAGCTATTCTCAATATTTATTTGGGAGAACCGCCCGATGAATTTGAATATAACGGTAAGTCTTATACTCCGAAATCGTTTTTTGAAGAATCGGGGCTTAATCCCGACGATTATGTAGAGTTGACTTCTTACACGCACCATCCGTTTTACGAAAAATTCGTTCTCGAAGTGCCCGACAATTGGACGAACGATTTTTATTACAATCTTCCAATAGACGAACTCGAAGCGGTTATCGACTCCGCGATTATCGGCGGTTATTCGGTTGCGTGGGACGGCGACGTAAGCAAAGATAATTTCTACCGGAAGGAAGGTTATGCGGTTATTCCGGTTGAAGAAAATTCCAAGAAAGATTATCCCGTTGAAGAAAAGAAAATCACTCAGCAGATGCGTCAGAAATCTTTTAATGATTACGACGTAACCGACGATCACCTGATGCATGTAACCGGTCTGGCTAAAGATCAGTTCGGTAAAAAATTCTATTATACTAAAAATTCATGGGGAGTGAAAGATAAAGGATTCGACGGATTTTATTATATGTCCGAGCAGTATGTCAGATTAAAAACCATCGCGATTCTTGTTAATAAAAACGCTATCCCGTCCGGTATAAGAAGTAAATTGAAATTATAATTTAATGTTTTCAAAAATGAAAAAATTACTTTGCGCTATAATAATATTGATTTTAGCTTCTTCGGTGGACGCTCAAAGCGTGCGCCCGGTTAGGGATTCCGTCGGTTTCTGCTGGAACCCGGTAGAAATGAACCGCTTTATAAACTTCCTTCGGAAAAACTACAAAGAGAAGCAGAATGATTTCCCTGAAAATATAATTGCCGCTATATCTCCCCACGACGATTACTTATACGCCGGAAATATTTACTTTCCGTTGTATAAATACATCAAAGCAAAAGAGATCATAATTTTCGGAGTTACTCACGGAACTGTTCGCAGAGCTATGAACGATCCGCGCGATAAACTTATACTCGACGATTTCGATTTGTGGAAGGGACCGTATGGGAATGTCGCCGTTTCTCCTCTGCGGGAAATGATTAAAAACCGGCTGAATAAAGATTATTACTTTGTCAGCGATAAAGCGCAGAAAATCGAGCATTCAATTGAAGC
>CAYNUJ010000165.1:0-6782 GCA_964400095.1 uncultured Melioribacteraceae bacterium | reverse complement strand
AAAAGAGAAAAATACACTTGATGAAGTTCTGCGGATTCTTTTTTTCACGCAAAGCTGGCAAAGGGAAAAGCTGAGTTCGCAAAGTAAACTTTGCGTTTTTATGTAAAATCTTAGCGTCCTTTGCGTGAAACAAGACTGTTTATCGGCGCGAAGAAGTCTGTTGAGTTTGGCTTCTAATCGATATTTATCTCTCCGCTCAAAATTGCTGAAACTACATTTTAGGGGGCAAGGATGGACAGAATCGAAAGTTGCCGCAATATTAAGAAAGGAGTGGGTTGAAAAAATTATGTTAAGAACACGAAATTTAATTTGCATATTTTTCTTGTTGCTTTTATTTTGCAGGAAGTTATAATAAGACTTTAATCTCTCGAAATACCGGATTGGTTGTCTTAAATAGAGGAGAAGGAGTTAAAAACTTGGGAAATAGAAGATGAAATATTTAATATTTATAACCATCTATTTTTTGTTTGTTACCGGTAATTCTTTGGCTCAGGAAAATGTAAAAGATTTAGATTCCCAACCAAGCTTCTATTCAACAGTAACCATTGGCGGCATAGAGTTTTTTTCCTTTTCCGTCGGTAAATATCTAAGCGATGAGCTGGCGGTTGATGTAAAATGGTCTATGTTTGGCGTGGGAGCATCCGGGCCTGGTCCAAATGGAGCAGCAAGTATTGGTTTTGGAATAAATTATTTTTTCAAAAAGCTATTAATTTTTGAATACATCGGCGCTGATTATCTAAATATGTATAGAAGGGGTTATAAGGGATATGGATTTGAGGCTATTATAGGTAATTGCACAAATTGGGAAAAAGGTTTTGGTTTTGTTTATGAATTAGGTATTGGGTATTCCAACGTAATTGCAGAGTTTTCATCGCCACAGTATAAACGATTGATATTATTAGGTCCAATAATAAAAATAGGTCTTAATTATAATTTTTAGGAGAACTCAAAATGAAAAAAACACCCCATCCTTTATGCTTCCTATATGGTTCAAAAGAACAGAGCTGTAGCGGGGTTATTTTTAACAGCAGAAACCACAAAGAAGGCACGAAGTTCACAAAGAGTAAAATTATTCTTCTATCTGCGTAAATCCGTTAAATCAGCGTCCTATCGAAACTCAATTCATTGTGATTAGGATTGCAGTCGGTCAATCTTATCCGGTCTCATTTTATCTTTGTTGAATTTTTCTTCATTCGCGCATTCGCGGCAAATTTGTATTTTGTATCGGCGGACAAAAAACTCCCACATAAATTCAACGGGAATGTCCGTTTACTTCCCTGTGAATTCTACCTTTTTACCGATTGAAGTCAATCCCAGCAGCGCGTCATGAGTGGAAAAAATACGCTTGAGTTCCGTTAGCTCTGATTCGCATCCTTTCCCTTCGTCGATAAGCTTTTCGGCTATTTCTAAAGCTATAGGCGCTTTCCTCTTAATTGTTTTGCAGAGCTTAAGCGTCTCTTCTTCCGTCAAACTTCCGGATTTAACGGTGTCGTTGTTGATACTTACGTTGTAGAAAGCGGACAGATTCAGCGGAAGAAACTTCGACTGAGATTGGGAATTGGAATAGAAAATAACAACGAATAAAACCGCGAAAAAAATATTTTTTTTGTTTCTTTACGTCTCACAACCGCCAACCTTAATTATTATTCACGACTTCAGACCAAAGTATCAGCTTCACACAGCGAGCATTCGAATTGAAGCGTGACATGTCCGATATCAAATTTGTCGTGAAGGATTTTTTCGATATTCGTCAGAATCTTTTCAGTCCGGCTGACCGGCATATCTGTTACTTTCACATGCGCTTCAAAATGGATATCCTTTTCATTGACGCGCCAAAAGTGAACATGATGAATTCCTTTAATATAGTCAATGTTTTTTAACGCTTTTTCAATCATTTCGATTTCAATTTCTGCGGGCGCCGCCATCATTAAAATTTGAACGGTCTCTTTAACGATTTCCAAACTTTCTTTTATTATGTAAATTGAAATCAACGCCGTAATTACCGGGTCTATCCAATATATTTTATAATAATAAATAAATATTCCGCCGACTATAACGCCGAGACTCGAGATTGCGTCGCTGAAAAGATGAAGATACGCCGAGCGGATATTCATGCTTTCATTAGCGCCCTTTTTAAGTAGAAGCGTTCCGGCTACGTTTGCCAAAAGCCCAACGACGGCTACGATTATCATAATTCCGCCTTTAATCGGCTCCGGATTTACGAGTCTGTTATACGCCTCGAAAAACAAATACAAACTGATTCCAATCAAAACCGAAGCGTTAAAGACCGCGGCGATAATTTCAGCGCGCTTATATCCGAAAGTGAATTTATAATCTTTCGGCTTTTTGTTTAACCGAATAGCGATATAGCTGATAATTACCGCAATTCCGTCGCTGAAATTGTGCATCGCGTCGGAAATAAGCGAAAGACTCCCCGATATTATCCCGCCGATAATTTCGGCGATAGTAATCCCAAAGTTCAATAATATTGTAATGACCAATCTCGCGCCGCTTGTTTCGGCAGATTGCGAATGATGATGTGAATGTCCCATATTTTTCCTTTTTATTAATTATTACAAAAATATCACTAATGAGTCCGCTCTAAAAAGGTTATTTGCGTCATTGCGAGGCGTTTTTTGCCGAAGCAATCTACTAATTTTGACCGAAATTCTAAAGATTGCTTCGCTTCGCTCGCAATGACATTATTAATTTTTACTTTTTAGACTGAACTCACTAATAATACTCCAAAATTTTAAAATACCGATACATTAATATACTTCGACGGATTCGATTTTATATCGCTCGCTAACGAATCTATCGATTTAATTGCGCTATTTAAATTATTGTAGAGCGAATCGCTTTGAACCATTGCTCCCAGACTGCCTCTGCCGTCGTTTATTTTAGTCAAAAGTGAATCGAACGAAAGCGCAGCTTTGGAAGAGCCGTTCAAAAACGCCGACAATTCCGCCGAGTTCTTATTTAACGACGAAATAAGAGCGGATATTTTCGCTTCGTTATTCATCGCAATTTTGTTGTAACTCGTCAGAGTATTCGTCAAATCTCCGTCGATAAATCTTCTTGTCGTATTAATCGTCGAATGCAAATCCCGCACAGCGGCGTAAAGTTCTTTGTAAATTTCCCCGCCGGTGAGCTTATCCACATTGTTTAAGATACCGTCGATTTTCGGCTTTATTTCTTTGAAATCGTTTACTACGTCGGAAATTCCTTTTTCGGGGAAAGCTCTCACTGTGTCTTCGTTCTTCAGAAAGTCGGAAGAAACGCCGGGTATTATCTCTATAACTTTTCCGCCGATAAAGCTCAAATCTTTGATTATGAATTTGGAATCCGCCGGAATATTTTTAATTCCTTCAATATTTAACGATAATACGACGGCGTCTTCCCTTACGCTTGCGCCGCCCACGCCGCCCACTTTAACTCCGCGGTAATAAACCGGATCGTCTTTCGAAACGCCGCCGGCGTTATTGATTAGCGCGTTAATCGTAATTCCTTCGGAAAATATGTTGGAATTTCCAAGCCAGAAAACTCCGAATATCAACGACAAAACGGCGGTAATCATAACGATTCCGATTACAAATTCGTTTCTTTTAACGTTCATAATATTTCGCCTTTTCCTCTAATGAAATTATAAAAAATTTCGTCTTGCTGATTCCACATTTCCTCTACGTCGCAGACCAATCTTACTTTACCTTCGTAAAGCATCGCCACTCTGTTCGAAATATCGTTAACTCCTTTTATATCGTGACTGATAATAAGCGAAGTAACGCCGAGTTCGCGGTTTAATTTTTTTATTAAATTATTAATCACGTTCGAAAGGAGCGGGTCTAAGCCGGTGGTGGGCTCGTCGTACAGCAAATATTTGGGCTTCATCGCAATCGCTCTTGCGATAGCCGCCCGTTTTAACATTCCGCCGCTCAGTTCGTCCGGGTAAACGTTTTCAATTCCTTTCAAATCCACCATTTCCAAACTTTCGAGAGCTATCCGCTTTCGCTCTTCTTCGCTGAAATGTTGATTAATTTGGAGCGCGAGGCAAATATTCTCGCAGACGGTAAGCGAATCCCACAGCGCGCCTTCTTGAAAAACCATCGCAATTTTGGGGCGGATTTTTACGTTGAAATCGTTTTCGTCGAATCCTTTCACGTTTATTCCGTCAACTATTATTTCGCCTTCGTCGGGTTCGAGCAAACCGAGTATGTTTTTTAGCAGCACCGATTTGCCCGTTCCGCTCTTGCCGATAATGCAGAGAATCTCGCCGTCTTCGAGCGTTAAATTTGCGCCGTCCAACACTTTCAACCTTCCGAAAGATTTATGTAAATTTTTAACGGTTATCATACGTAAAACGCGATTGATGAAATAATATAATCCAAAACCAAGATATTGATAGAAGCGAGCACGACGGCGAAGGTGGTGGAATGCCCCACTCCTTTAGCGCCGCGCCGGGAATAAAAACCGAAAAACGAACCATAAATAACAATCAATATCCCGAAAATAAACGCCTTAATTAATCCGGCTATTACGTCGCTCAGCAGAAAATCGTGGCGCATTCCCTTCACGAAATCAGCCCACGAGAGATTTACCGTGAAATGAGCTGCTACGAAACTGAAAGTAACGCCCACAAAATTTGCGAATATTAAAAGTATCGGAACGGCAAAAATCGCCGCTATCAATCTCGGCATAATCAAATATTCGACCGGATCGATTGAAAAACTCCGCAGAGCGTCGATTTGTTCGGTAACTTTCATCGTCCCTATTTCAGCGGCTATTCCGGCGGCTATTCTTCCCGCTAAAATCAACCCTAAAATTACCGGACCCAGCTCAAAAACCATCGATCGAAGGATTAATCCGCCGAGAACCCAATTGGGGATGAAGGATGTTTTTTGCATTCCAATTTGAACCCCCATCGCCAAACCGATAAAAACGGAAGTAAACAAAACAATAAAAAGCGAGTGTCTGCCGATATTAATAAATTGCTCTACAATTTCTTTTTTATAGCGGCGCGCCGTTCGAATTGCAACAAACGAATCGAAAAGCATTATCGTTATTCTGCCAACGTTTCCGATAAAAACGATTGAGCGGGCGCCTATTTTTTCAATTAGTTTTTTCATCGATTTATATTTTTTAACCCACGCCTTCACAGAATCTTTCGGACTGTTTCTCCATCCCTTTTGAAAGGGAGGGAGATTAAGAGGGTGGGTTTGTTTTACTTTCCTAACTTTTTATAATCATTTCCTTTATCGTTTTAATTCGCTCATAAATGTTTCACCTTATCGATTCATAGCCGTTTAAGATTCCGTTTTTCGAAAGGACGATTTGCCACAATTGATTGTGCCTTGCGCGGAAAGAGCCTGCGCTAGAAAGTAGGAAATATTCCCACATCCGGAAAAACCGCTCGCCGTATTTATCTTTAATTTTATCCCACGAATTTTTAAAATTGTCGTACCACGCCATTAACGTTTTATCGTAATCTTGTCCGAAATTGTGCAAATCTTCAATTACAAAAAGTCCCTCTACCGCTTTGCTAAGCTGGGCGATTGACGGAAGCATTCCATTCGTGAAAATATACTTGTGCGTCCAAGCGTCCGTACTTTTTAACGAGCGGATTTCCCCGATAGTGTGAAGCAAAAATAATCCGTCGTCTTTCAAACAGCGTCTCGCTACTTTGAAATATTCCCGGTAATTTTTATATCCCACGTGTTCAATCATCCCGACGCTTACTATTCTGTCGAATTCTCCGTTCAGCTCGCGGTAGTCGGTCAAGCGGAACTCGACCGGCAAACCTTCGCAGAGTTTTTCGCCGAGTTCAATCTGCTCTGTCGAAACTGTTACGCCGACGACTTCGACTCCATATTTTTCCGCGGCGTATTTTCCGAACGCGCCCCAGCCGCAGCCGATATCAAGAACTTTCATTCCAGGTTTCAAATGAAGTTTGCGGCAAATTAAATCGAGCTTGTTCTCTTGAGCTTCGTCGAGAGTTTCCGCGTTCTTCCAATAAGCGCAGCTGTAATTCATCCGTTTGTCGAGCATATTTTGGAATAAATCGTTTCCCAAGTCGTAATGCTTTTCGCCGACTTCAAACGCGCGGGTTCTCGACTGCATATTCAGAAGATAAAACCCGACGAGCTTGAGCGCGACTTTCAGATTTCTCCGCAGTTTTTGCTGGATGTCGATTCGAATCAAACGGTAAATAAATTCGTCGATTTTTTCCGCACGCCACCAGCCGACCATATACGATTCTCCGACGCCGAGTTCCACTTCGGTAATCGCCCGTTTATAAAATCTGTCGTCCAATATTTGAATATCCCAAGGATTTTCCCCGTTCAATTCAATATCAGCCATTTCCAAAACTTGCTTTACAAGTTTTTTATATTTTTCATAATTCATTTTATTTCTCCCCGTTTTATATTCCAATGAACAAAGGGATTTCCGCGCTTTCGATCAGATGTTCGGTAACGCTGCCGATGAAATAATCTTTAAGAAATTTTTTGGAATGAAGTCCCATGACTATCAGATCCGGTTGAAAATCAAAAAATGAATCTAACGCCGAAAAGATATCCTTGCTCGTCCATTCGATTGAAACTTTTATTGCCCCGTAAGCTTCCAACAATTTTTTTGCCTCCTTAAGATTATTTATGCCGTATTCTTCCCTGCTTGTAGCCATAAAAATTTTAATGTTAAATTGAGCAATATTTGCTATATGCGCAAACTTTTGAAGCTCTCTCGCGGAAGATACGCTTGCATCCAAAGCAATAACAATCATTCTTATT
>CAYNUJ010000164.1:0-6818 GCA_964400095.1 uncultured Melioribacteraceae bacterium | reverse complement strand
TCGGTTGCTCCGCGCCCTCGTAATGACGGGACTGTTAACGTAAAATTAACGGTTTACGATATCCTCGGACGGAAGGTCGCCACGCTGGTAAATGAGAAACTGCCGCCTGGGAATTATTCCGTAATATTTAACGCAGGCTCCTTCTCGGGCGGACTATCCAGCGGAGTTTATTTTTATAGATTAACCGCCGGTTCAAAGGTTAAATCTAAAAAGATGATTTTATTAAGATAAAACTGTTATGAATAACAAAGCCATATTACTTTTTCTATTTTTAATGTCTCCCGGTTTTTTCGCGCAAAAAATAAATATTCTTTACCCAAACGGGGGAGAAATTCTTTTTACTACAAATTATGATAGAATCATCTTTTCGGAAAAGCAGCGCTCCGTCACAATTTATTTTAGTTCCGATAACGGAAAAACATGGAATGAATTAAACGACGCAAGATGGCAGCCTCAAGAAAAACCGAAGATAAATTCGGATAGCTGTTTAATTAAAGTTATGGATAGGTATAATTCCTCTAATTTCGATATATCCGATTCGGTTTTTTCTTTGAGTGATTATCGTCCTGATTACTCGTCAATTTCATCCGATAATTTAACCGCGAATTCATTGAATTTAAATGTGAACAACAATAGTTTCTCTTTCATCGTTCAAGGCAACGTGCTGCAGTGGAAAGATTCCAATTCCGAAATGTGGCAATTGATTTGGACTTACGGATTTGCCGTTTCTTCAATTCAAAACGGAGATACTCTGGTCTCAGGCGGATATTTCGGGGGATCAAATCATCTTCCGGGAGCGATTCTTCCGAATGGAAGACCGGACGATCCGTCAAAAGAAATTTATAAGATTTGGCATTTAAATAAAAAATGGGCGAGTCCATTCATTCCGGAAATTGATTCGTTCAAAAGGCTGTTTAAATATAACTACGATCATTGGCCTGTTGAAATAGGCGCGCCTTGGGAAGACTTGGATAATGACGGTAATTATATGCCGTCGATTGATCGGCCGTATTTATATCCGGATGAAATTCTTTATTTTGTAACGAACGGCTTAGATACGAATTATTCATATTACACGCGAAAGTGCAGACCAAGCGGATTAGAATTTAGGACTACGGTTTACGATTTCGAGCGTTCAAACTTTCTTCGGGATGTGGTTTTTTACGAAGTAACGGTTATCAACAAATCCGGGAAAAGATTAAACAAAGCGGAATTTTCATTTTACGCCGATATTTCCATAAGTAACCATCTGGCTAATTATGCGGGCTGCGACACAACGTTGAGTTTAGGATTCGGTTACAATAAAATTGAAAGTTCTCCGTTTAACCGGGGCGTAATACCCGCTGTCGGCGTCGTTGTATTAAAGGGAGCGCTGCCAGGCGAGAAAAATATGAATTCATATAGCGTATGGGAAGAGGATTCATATCTTATTCCGCCTCCGGATCCGAATTCATCTCTATTTTCATTTAATTCCTACAATCTTCAGAGCGGTAAATATGCAAATGGGAACCCTTACATTGACCCGTTAACCGGCAAAGTTACAAAATATATGAATTACGGCGATCCCGAATCCGGAACCGGATGGCTCGACGGAAAGTACGATTCCGGGGAAAGATCGATATCGCTAAATTCCGGTCCGGTTGATCTTTTCCCCGGCGATACCGCGAAAGTCGTTTACGCTATCGTCGCCGCCCAAGGAAGCGACCATCTTAACAGCGTTACCAAATTAAAAGAAAAAGTGAAATTGGTTTCGAAATTTTATAAAGACAGTTTAGCCTCAAAAACTAACGTGCACTCCGGCTATATCTTTCCGAAGGAATATAGACTGAAACAGAATTACCCGAATCCGTTCAATTCTTCCACCACAATTGAGTTTATTCTGCCGGCTCAAAATGCGAATAACGATTCGGATTTCTATATAATAAATTTAGAAATATATGATATACTCGGGCGCAGAGTAGCTAAATTATTCGACGGAATCGAATCTGCGGGAAGATATAAAATTCAATTTAACGCCGAAAATCTATCTTCCGGAGTTTACATTTATAGACTCAAAACCCAAAACTTTCGTATTAAGTCTCAGACCTTCGAGGAAACAAAGAAGATGATTTTACTTAAGTAGTATTTCGCTATTACTCTATTATCTTTTATCTGTAAAGCTAAGACACATTAGAGATTCAATTTAAATTCACTAACAACGCAGCGCTATCTAATTATCGGCAATATTATTCTTTACTGCCATAATATAGTTTAGTATATCTGGAAAAAATTTTGGATATAATTATTCAATTAAAATTCATAAATTGTAATTATATTAGAAAAGTTAATTCAATTTATATCGGAACTGCTAATTAAATGAAAAAAGTTTTGCTCCTTTTACTGATCCTATGTTCCGGATGGATTTTTTCTCAGAATGTTCCCAAAAGAGAATTCCGCGGAGCGTGGATAGCCACCGTCGGCAGGTTAGATTGGCCCGCTTATACCAATCCGGACAAACAGAAAGAGGAATTGGTAAATCTGCTCGACGAATTAAAAGCCGCGGGAATAAACGCGGTAATGTTTCAAGTCCGCTCCGAATGCGACGCAATGTATAATTCCTCTTTTGAGCCTTGGTCTTATTGGCTTACTGGTTCACAGGGAACTCCGCCGAATCCATATTACGACCCTTTGGAATTTGTGATAGAAGAAGCCCACAAACGGGGAATAGAACTGCACGCGTGGTTTAATCCTTACAGAGCCGAGCGCAGCGTGGGGCATTATTCCCTCGCGGCTAATCATCCGGTTGTAAGCCATCCCGAATGGATTATTCAGACCGGCAATATTAAAATTCTCGATCCCGGAATTCCGGCGGTGAGAGAATACGTTAAAAATGTAATTATGGATGTTGTTACGCGGTACGATGTGGACGGCGTTCATTTCGACGATTATTTTTATCCTTATCCGCCCAATCAGATAACCACGCAGGACGATAATACTTTCAATCTATACGGCGGCGGATTTTCCGACAGAGGAGACTGGCGGAGAAATAATGTGAATACATTAATTCAAATGATTCACGACGATATTGAAGCGGTTAAGCCGCGCGTTAAATTCGGAATTAGTCCGTTCGGCATTTGGCGTCCCGGCAATCCCCAGGGAATTTCGGGCATGGACGCATACAACACAATTTACTGCGACGCGCTCGCATGGCTGAACGCAAAGTCAATCGACTATCTCACTCCGCAGCTTTACTGGATAATTGGCGGGTCGCAGGATTATTCCAAATTAATGCCTTGGTGGGCGGATCGGCTTAACGGAAGGCATCTCTATCCCGGGCAGGCGCCTTACAGAATTTTGCAGGATAATTGGAGCGCGAACGAACTTCCGAGACAAATTCGGCTCAATAGAAATGAGCCTAATTGCGACGGAAGCGTATTTTTCAGAGCGAAAAACATATCCGCAAACCCGAAAGGTTTTACCGATTCGCTTGTCAATAATTATTACCGTTATCCTTCGCTTATGCCGGCGATGACTTGGAAAGATTCGATTCCGCCGAACAAGCCGCTGGAACTGATATTCGACAGAATCCCCGGCGCGGGAATTGCCGGACTAAAGTGGAAAGAACCGGCGCAGGCAGCCGACGGAGATACCGCTTGGCAGTATGTGGTTTATAATTTTTATTCGGGAACCGGACCGATCGATTTTGAATCCGCGGAAAACATAAAAGCCATCGCCGTTACGGAAGGTTATATTCCTCCGCGCGCAAACGAACCCGGAAGTCCAAAATATTTTTCCGTAAGCGCGCTCGATAGAATTAATAACGAAAGCGCTCCCACAGATTTAATTAAAATTCCGCCGCCTTCGGTTCCGTCGCTTGCCCTCCCTTCCGACGGCGCGAAAGATTTGACCGACAGTTTATTATTTAAATGGAATTACGCCGACAACTCCTCTTTTTACGATTTGCAAATTTCAACCGATCCGTCTTTCGATTCTTTGGATTTTGAAATATTAAGCGTTCAGGATACTTCTTTATTAATAACCGGTCTTAACGGATTGACCGATTATTATTGGCGGACTCGCTCTGCCAATGCCGTAGGCGAAAGCATTTATTCCAACTCTTTCGTTTTTTCTACCGGCTTTCCAAGAACTCCCGAAGGCGTTTTCCCCGGAGATTTAGCTTTGGATGTTTCCATTCAGCCGGTATTTGAATGGTCTCCGGCGCCGGGTGCGGATGAGTATAGATTCCAACTGTCGAAAAGTCTGTTGTTTACGGAATTTTCAATGGTTGTCGATACCGCCGGATTAACAGATACGCTTTTGACCGTTCCCGAACTCGAAAAAAATAAAATCTATTTCTGGCGGATAAGCGCGGATAATCAAATTGGATGGAGCGGATGGAGCGTTGTTTACAGATTCAAGACCGCAAGCGTTTCGGAAGTTGTAACCGACGGGACCCGCCCGAATGATTTTAAACTGTATCAGAATTTCCCGAATCCGTTTAATCCGACTACTAAAATTCGTTTCAGCATTCCGTCGGAAGGTTTTGTTTCGTTAGTTGTTTATGATATTCTCGGAAGACGAGTATCGGAACTTCTAAATGAAAATTTACCTTCGGGCACATATACGGTTGATTTTAACGGAAATAAATTAAACAGCGGAGTTTATCTTTATGTAATCAATTTCAAAGGGAAAAGAGAAATAGGGAAAATGATGCTTATTGAGTAAATTAATAGGAATTAAATTTGATTTTTCAGGAGGAATTATGAAAAAGAGTTTTATTTTATTCTTCTTTACGTTTTTATTTATCGCCGGCGCGGCTAAGGCTCAATGGACTTACGAAGGGGTTTTTCCCCCGGCTAATCCGGATACCGTTAAAGGCTCTACGCACGGTATTGCGGTCGACCCCGACGGTAAAATATGGGCGGCGGATTATTTTGCAAACGAAAAAATAACCAACGCTTCCGGCGATACGCTCGCCGTTCACAGCGTTAAAGTTTACTACCCCGACGGCAAGGAAGCGGAATTCTCTCCAATTAAAACAATATCCGTCGGACCTTTTGTAACCGATACGCTATGGGGCAATATCAGAGGTATGAGAGCCGATAACGAAGGAAATATTCTGGTTGTTACTTCAACTCCTTTTATGATGTACAAATTCAATTATAAAGACGGAAGCGGAATGAACAGCTTGAATTTCGCGTCAACTCCGCTGGGCGAAAATTCTCCTACGGCTCCCGCCGTTGATGAATTCGGAGATATTTATGTCGCTCCGGTTATATCCGGTCTTCCCTTAATTATGCTCGATAAAGATTTTAACTACATCGGGAACGCAATTAAATCTACAATTGGATTTTCCCGCGCATTTGAAATAAGCAAGGACGGCAACCGGATTTACTGGTCGGGATATACCAACGGAGCAATTTATATTTACGAAAGACCAAACGTTTTTGCAGATTACGATTCCGCAGCGACAATTTTAGAAGGCTTTCATGCGGAATCATTTGCGTGGAATCCTTCCGACGGCAATCTTTATATTTCCGCCGGATCCTATAACGATGTGCCTACGAACGGATATACGCCCGGTTTCTGGTACGCTTACGACGTAAAAGCGGACGCCGTAGTGGATAGCTTTTCGTGGCGGTTTACAACTCTAGCCAGCCCCGGGGAAAGACCGAGAGCAATCGATTTTAGCCCGGACGGAAAAACCGCTTACGTTGGCGCATTCGGCGTTACGTCAATTCCGCTTATAGAAAAATTTCACAACAATAATTTAGTCAGCGTTAAAAGAAGCTCAAGTAATTTAGTTGAGAATTTTTCGCTAAGTCAAAATTATCCTAATCCGTTTAATCCGAGCACAAATTTCAAATTCGAAATTCCGAAGGAAAGTTTTGTAACGCTCAAAATTTACGATACCTTGGGCGGGGAAGTCGCCGAAATATTTAGCGGCAGCATGTCGGCGGGAATTCATGAAATTACATTTGACGCTTCGGGTATGAGTTCGGGAATTTATTTCTATACGCTAAAAGCCGGAGCTTTCACGGCAACGAAGAAAATGACATTGCTTAAATAGTATCGAATAAATACCGGAACAAAAATTATTTGATTATTAAATAGAATAGATAACGCGGCATAGCCGGCAGTAAAAAATGTTCAATGTAAAATGTAGTTGGGTATAGAGGTATAAGGTATAAAGGTATATGTCTCAACGAACCGAGCGGGAGCGAGTGTGAGGAATCTTGAGAACATCCGAAGCGCAGAAGATTTCTCCCCTCCCGACAAAGCAATGCTGTCAATTGTAAATTTGTGCCGAGAAATCAATAATTAGTTAAATTCTAATTTTTATAAAGACAAATCTGGGTTTAATTTTGTATTTTTTCAATCTCTAATTTTAACAAAAATTTATTACGGATTTTGTCTGATGCTCCAGGAAATACTAACTTACATCGGTTCTTTAGATACTACATATATTTATTTAGCGCTCTTCTTTTTCGCGTTTATAGAAAATGTGTTCCCTCCCTCTCCGAGCGACGTAGTTGTCGTAATAGGAGCTTCGCTTATCGCCTCAACCGGAATAGATTTCCTTCCGGTACTTTTCATCACCAGCGTCGGCAGCGCGCTGGGATTTATCCTTATGTATTACGTCGGTTTTTATTTGAGCGAACATGTTTTAAGAAAAGGAAAAGTAAAATTTATTTCTCCGGAGTCGCTCCAAAAAACCGATCGGTGGTTCGCCAAATACGGCTATTGGCTTATACTCACAAACCGCTTTTTGCCTGGAACCCGTTCGGTTATCAGTTTCTTTTCCGGACTGTACGAACTGCATATCGGCAAGACGTTCG
>CAYNUJ010000163.1:0-6867 GCA_964400095.1 uncultured Melioribacteraceae bacterium | reverse complement strand
ACTAGGATTAATGGTAGTGTTTCCATATCTGGATCAACCACTCAAATAGTTTCTTCTGAAAATGATGAAGATTATTATCACCAGATAATGATGCCTGTAAAAAAAGGACAATATTGGTACATTGAAGTTCAAACTCTAGGTGGAGGATATCCTGACTATAAAAAGGCGTACAAAATGCCACTTGGCAAATAGAATTGAATACTTATTTAAAACAAAAATGCAAATGAGGAATTTATTATGGCTAAAATGAAAATATTTCCGATGCTGCTTTTGAGTATTCTATTTCTGTTTTACGCAAACGAAAATATCTATTCACAAGAATATTCATTAACACATCAAACAATTGCGCTTGGTGGTGGAACAGTAATTACTCCTGATTCTTCATACAAAGCAGTTTTTACAATCGGTCAGCCATTAGCTGATCAAAAGAACATCAATGATGGTGGAAATTTTTATACAAACTTTGGAATCTGGAGTTTTTTCCTAAAAGAACCGGATGCTCCCATCGTTACGGCATCAAGGGGACAATTTCCTAATAAAATTGAAGTGGACTGGGAAATATCGCCATTAAGCCCGCCTCCCAATGCGGGGTTTAAACTCTATAGAGATGCTGATCAAATTCCATTAGCAACTTTACCTTATGATTCCAACAGTTATTCTGATATTAGAAAATATGGCGGTCACCCATATCCAGGCAAAGATTATATGTACATTTTAGAACCAATTAATAACTTTGCTTCGGGGAATCGTGATTCCACAATTGGATTTATCAGTCCCACAGGCATTATAAGCGGTATAGTTAAAACTCAGTTTGGGAATCCGGTAAAAGATGTTGAAATTAGATTAACGCCGAATTATGGAAAATCTGTTAAGCTAAATGGAACGGATAGTTATCTCCAAGCTGCAAATAATAATGCTTTTAACAAAAAGAGTGATTTTAGTTTTGAGGCATGGGTGAAATTTGAGACTATCAATATAAGCGAACCCCAATTTATAGTACAAAAGGGGAGCGAATTTGCCCTATTTTTATCCGGCTCACAGTTAAAACTGATTGGATTGAATGGAGCTCTTTTAACTAGTGAAGCATTTCGTCCTTCCACCCAAACTTGGTATCACTTTGCATTGGCACATAACCCTGATTCAACCTTTATTATGGTAGATTCAAATGTAGTTGCCAAATCTGCAGCTTGGAGACCTGGCATAAAAAATAGCGATAATTTATTAATAGGAAAATCGGATGAAGGCGGTTTTTTGAATGCCAGTATTGACGATATCAGGTATTGGAATGTTGGAATCTCTATAAACCAAATACTCAGAAATCGAACTCGGACGCTAAAAGGAAATGAGGCTGGGTTAGCGGCTTATTGGAAACTTGACGAAGGAAGAGGAGCGATTGGTTATGACCTTACTTCAAACATTAACAACATTAATTTAAATAGCATAACTTGGAATCAGACATTAAACCATTCACCGGTTTTTATAAGTGTAATTTCAGATAGTATTGGGTATTTCAAATTTGATCAACTTTGGTTCGATTCAGAGAATAGTACCGACTACACTCTAAATCCATTTAAATTGTACCATAATGCGTGGAGCTATGAACCCAGTAGAATTGTAACGCTATCATCCAACCAATCAACAGTATCAGGGATTACAATAATAGATGAATCAATGATCTCAATTAGCGGTTTTATAACTTGGAATGGATATGAATGCCCTGTGGATGATTTTAAGATTGTTTATCAGTTTGACGACGATACAACCCGCTATTATTGGCCGCCGCATGGCAATATGAATCTTCAGAAAAATGGATTTTTCAGAATAGAGATTGAACCTGGCAAAAGCGGTACTTTTTATCCACAACTGAAAGATCATACATTTAACCCGGGTTACTATGAATTCAACGACCTTGCTACTCCTTTGATAAATCGGAATTTTTCCGACCTAAAAACAAATAATCTAACAATTAATCTTACTGGCGGGTGTGAAAGTCCAATTGGAAAATTCCAAGTCGTTATTTCAGGTGTTAACAGAGATTGCGGACTAACAGATACAATTACAACCAATTCATCCGGAAAGTACCCATACTTATTGGGTGAAATATATTCTCTTCCGCCTGTTAACTATAACCTTAGTTTTTTGAGCCTAACCGATCCGGCAAATATAGTTATTGAAAATGGAGCCGTTTCATTAAAGGATGGGAATAAAAATTATGCTCGAGAATGGAGAGCGCCAATACAATTAAGAATAACCGGTTTGGAAGATTATGAAAAAATCGATTCTCAGGGAGATACAATAATAGCGCTTGAACAAATAAAAAGTTACAATATAACCATTGAAGCATTTGAAAAATATGATTTCCCGGGTGTCGGCGATTATGAATGCACGGATATTGATGGTTATTTAAATATTACGGATATTATTAGCGGACTTCCCGAACAGCAGCCCATTCCATTAGTAAAAGGTAAAGCTGTCTATACGATTAATCCAAAATATCCAAATTTTTACGGCGATTTTCAGAACTCGCTTGAAGTAATATTTACTGAAGCCGGCACAGGTAGAAACTCTCAAACCCAACTCTATGCTTTAACGGAAGGTGTGGGAGTAGCCACCGCTGATATTGAAGTAGTTATACCTGAATTGCCTTTTAAAATTTTACATGACCCGCCGGGAGATGGAAGTTATTCTTTTATAGAGGAATCCACAACTTTAGCAACAACATTATCTATCTCAACACGAAAAGATACTACTACACGCGATTGGGATAATTGGAGACTTGGCGGCACATGGTCAGTTGGCGCTAGTGGAGACATATTTGATATCAGCGGCGATTTCGAAACCTACCGTGAGGATATTGATGATTCAACCTATGTAAAATGGTCAGAGGATAGAGAAGATATTACAATTTACCGAACGACTGGCACAGAATATAAAACCTCAGAAAATGACGAAATTGTTGGAGAATCCGGCGACTTGTTTATCGGAAGTTCAGTCGTTTTTATGCGTGGTGCAGCTAAGAACTTAGTTTGGAATGATTCAACAAATACTGCCGATACAACTTATGCTGAGGTTGGAGCATTAAAAGAGGTTGGCTCCACTTTCTTCTATACTGAAAATCATATCAGAAATGTAGAAATACCTAACGCATTAGTAAACGATAGTCTTCAAGTTGCTCAAAATTGGCTTAATATCTTAAAGAATAACATGAAGAACCGTTTTTTTGCGGTAGATAGTAGAGAACTGATTGATTCAATAATATTTTCTGCCGGTCCAGGTATTACATACTATGAAGAAAATACAAAAGAAACTACAAATTCATATGCATTCGGAAGAGATACTACAGATACAGATGGTGATGAATGGCATTGGTTGACGCCTTTAGGCGGCTATCTTGGTGGTGAAGAAGCAACATATATAGTAAATGTAGGAACTTCTTATGATACTACAAATACAAGTACGACTAGAACCGGTTTTTATCTTTATGATGATGATGAAACATCTGAAATTAATGATATCAGCGATAGATTCGTTGTAAATGTCTATAAAGATCCACAATTTGGCACACCATTATTCGATGTTGTTGGCGGCGAATCCTCCTGTCCGTGGGAAGTAAATACTACACCGCGAGAAGGGGTTTTGTTAACGGCAAATAGGTATTCTCAAACTAATGTTTTACCCAATACTAACGCTGTATTTTTGCTCAATTTAACAAATACTAGTCTAACAAATGAAGATAGGCGATATCGTTTAACTGTTCTTCACGAGACAAATCCATATGGCGCATTGGTTAAAATAAACGGAATTCCTCTTGAAGATTTTATTGAAGTTGACATAACTGATATCAATCCAATAAATTTAACAATGGAAATTGAGAGAGGACCAATTGAATATATATACGATGATATTACACTCCGATTTTATTCGGAATGTAATGAAATGGATGATTTTATGATTTGGGATGAAACAGATAGTAGCTGGGTTCCAAGCGAAGCGCATTTATTTTACCAAGATGTTTCATTCGACGTAGAATTTGAGAAACCTTGCTCTCAAATAACCTTAAATACTCCTGCAAATAATTGGGTCATAAATCAACATAACGACTCACTCAGTGTAGTTTTCACAGAATATAATTTAAGTGATGAGAACTTAAATGATTTAGTCCTTCAGTATTTCCCAATTGAAGGAAGTTCTCCGAACGCGGAAAAAATTAGCGGCAATAAAAAGATTTTACAAAATAATACCCCCAAAAAACAAGAGATACTGACAAATCGAGTGTTAAAATACAAACTTCCCGAAACTGTGATGAATAATCCTGATGATGGCTGGTTTACAGCTTATGAAATACCTAAAGATAGTTTAACATCGAGTAATTATCAATTCTCACTCGATATCGCTGAATTAGGATTGTCCGATGGTAAATACAAACTCCGCGCTAAAACCGAATGTGCAATTTTGAGCGGCTATTCAAACGAAATGGTCGGAACAATAGATAGAGTTCCGCCTGATAGACTTGGAATTCCTCAACCGGCTGATGGAGTCCTTGATTTTGGCGATGAAATCACAATGTCTTTTACTGAAGAAATCGCTCCGTTAACTCCGGTAAAATGGCAGAACAGAATTTCAGTGATCGATACTAAAACACAGTTTCCAGTTCCATTTTCCGTTCAAGTTACCGAAGATAAGCTTTACATCAACCTCGAAATTAACAATGCAATTATCGAGAATGATTATTTGTTTGTTACGGTAACCGGAGTGGAAGATATGTACGGAAATGTGCTGACAGGCGAAGAGAGTTTCGGATTTACAGTTTACCGCAACCCGATAAAATGGGAAACACAATCTGTTACTTACACAAAGTACCCAAGTACATCCCCGGAGATACAAGTTCATCTCGTAAACCGAACAACAATTGCCGCTGATTTCGAAATAATTAACCTGCCGCCTTGGATGACGGCATTCCCGTATCAGGGAGACGTTTCAGCAGCAAGCTCGCAGCTAATTACCTTCACACTTGATGAATACATGAATTACGGCGAGTACGAAACGACTATAACCGCCCGCAATCGTGTAAACGGCGATGAAGAGCTTACATTCAATCTTCGAATATTGGCGGAGCCTCCGGCATGGACAGTTAATCCTGCGCAATTTCAATACACAATGAATGTCATTGGCGAACTGCTGATTAGTGATTCTGTTTCGACTGATTCATATGACATGGTAAGCGCATTCGTCGGAAGAGAATGTCGGGCAGCAGCGCATGTGGAAGAGGTTGCTATATCCGATTCAATAAAAAAATATCTCGTCATGATTACAATCTATAGTAAAGTGCAGCAAGGTGAAATAGTTGAATTCCGAGTTTGGGACGCGCTTGAAGGAATAGAATATGCAAGAACAATTGAAACTCTACAATTTCAATTTAACAGAGTTCACGGCGGAATCTCACAGCCTTTTCAATTTCATGCTACGAACGATATTTTTCAGCGGAGGGATGTTTCTGCCGGCTGGAGCTGGGTATCGTATAATGTAGAACACGATACTACACTTGCCGGATATTTAAGCCCATATATGAATCTTGCTGATGGAGACCAGGTGAAATGGACATATCAAAGCGGAGGCTACATTCAATACAATCCGGCTTCCGGCTGGGCTCCGGAGTCGCCGGCAATAAACTTGACAGCCGCGTATTTGTTTTATCTTTATAATCCTAATACACTTGAGACTTACGGAACTCGGGCACAGCCTGGAAATTATCCGGTTCAGTTGAGCAGAAATTGGAATTGGATAGGTTATCTGCCGCAAATGAATATGAACGTCAATAATGCATTGGTTAATTTCGATTTTTCGAATGATGATTTTATCAAAAGTCAAACGGACTTTGCTGTTTACATCGAAAATGTTGGCTGGGTTGGCACATTAACGCACATGTCGCCAAGTCAGGGTTATATGTTAAAAGTAGAGAATGGCGGTCAATTTATCTATCCGAATGAACCGCCACCTGGGAAACCTTCTGCAAAAACATCTCGGAAAAATAGTCAAATTGCATTATCCGACAGCACACTTTTAGATTCGCTTGGCTGGGTCGTTAATCCGCATGAATTCCAGTACAACATGACTGTAACCGCGCAAATCAAATTAGAAGATACAACAAGTTCGCCCTGGAATTATATTCTTGCAGCGTTTATAAATAATGAATTCCGTGGTTATGCTCAAGCGTCGGATGTAATGAGTGAACCATATTTCTTCGTGATGTTATACGATTCCATATACAACGGTGAAACGATTACATTCAAATATTTAGATTTAAAAAATCGCTGGATAAGGAATTTTGAAGAATCACTTGTTTTCAACGCGGATGATATCATCGGAACGATTGGAAAGCCGTTTGTATTCAGCGATCTCATTCTCTCGGTTTGGGATGAAGGTTATATTCCAAAACAATACAGTTTAAGCCAAAATTACCCAAATCCGTTTAATCCGTCAACAAAAATAGAATATGGTTTGCCTGAAGAAGCAGGCATTCAACTTATCATCTATAATATTTTAGGTGAAAAAATAACGGAAATTATTAATTCAAGGCAAAAGGCAGGCTATTACTTAACTGAATGGAATGGTCGAAACGAAAATGGAAATCGTGTCCCATCCGGTGTATATTTCTACAGAATGACCGCAAAAGGAAGTAAAAAAGAATTTGTAAAAGTCTGCAAATTGTTATTGTTGAAATAAGTATTGTATAATCCCCAAATTGTCAATAGGGCAAGTTCTATTGACAATTTGGGATAAATAATCATCCGCGCAAATCCGTATAATACGCGTGGGGCTGTTCCAAAAGTCTAAAAATGTCATTTCGAGAGAGCGAAGCGACCGAGA
>CAYNUJ010000162.1:1618-6896 GCA_964400095.1 uncultured Melioribacteraceae bacterium | reverse complement strand
TTCTATTGTGGATTTAACTTAATTCTCGATCGTAATCGCAAATAAAACGTTTTTTATAGTTTTGATTGTAATGAGCCTGAACACGTTCATATTCAAAGAGAAGATATGATTTGTAAATTTTGGTTAAAACCAATTGCATTGTGCCGAAATTATGGTTTTTCGTCGAAGGAACTTAATGCAATACAAAAAATAATTTTAAACAAAAAAATATAATATTAAGGGCATGGTATGAGCATTGCAATAAATATTCAGGAGATACGCATTAAGGATATAAGAGTTACCGAAGACGCCATTACCGCATATTTCACCGACGGACGGACCATCAGTGTGCCACTTGTTTGGTCTTGGCGCTTAACGGAAGCGACCCCCGAACAGCGCTCTAATTATAAAATTATTGGGAACGGACTTGGAGTAAATTGGCCGGAAATAGATGAGGACATTAGCGCGGAAGGTATGTTGTACGGCGTACCCGCTCCAAGACCAAAAGCGCCTGACAAAACATCCGCTTAACTTAGCAAATTGAAGTTATTAGTTTCTGCAACAGACACAGACAAAGGTTATCCACAATTAATTGGGCTTGCTAATAATTTTTGAGCCGAAACAAAATATTACAGAATTTAATTATACATCTTTAATTGGATGTTTTGTATTTTTAGAATTATTATATTAACCATGCAATTTTAGCCGGTGAAAGAATTTGATGTAGAATTGTATTTTTGAAATAATTTTAACTATATTAAAATCAATGTATCTTTTTTCCGTCAATAATAGGAGATAAACATGAAAAAAGCTATACTCATTTTTCTAGTGCTAACTGCGTCATATCTTTTTGCCCAAAATAATTGGCAGGAAGTTTGGAATCTTCAGCAGGTTCCTTTTCAAGACCAAAATTCATCTTCGGAATATGCGAAAGTAATTGCCGGTTTTGATACCGACGAAGATGGCTGGGGTGAATTTATAACCGGTTATACGGATTTGGACAGCAATTACGTATTTATGTACGAAGCTTCCGGAGATAATACATATGAGATGGTGTGGTATTTCAAGTTTCCGAAAAAAGCAAACAGTTATTTTGCCGCAGCGGTTGGCGATGTTGACGACAATGGAGTTGTCGATATCGTAATTGGCTATCCGGTGGCGGTAACGGCTGATGATCCAAATCCTGTTAGAGTATTTACGTTTAAGTGGAACGGCGTTCAAGGGGAAAACAATTATGGCGTTAAGCAAGCCGACGGCTCCTCTACCGCAACCAGCGGTACTTTTTTTGATTTACCGGAAATGACCGACTGGAGACCTTACAGCATGATTATTGACGATATTGACAAAGACGGAGATAATGAATTAGTTATTGGCGTAAGGGCAGGCGGCAGAGGTCGTGAGGTTATGGTTGCTTCCGTTACCGGCGAGTTGGGATTCTTCGGGAGTTGGGTTATCGAGTATAGTTTCGTTAATAGCGAAGGTGGTTCTAACTACGCCACTACAATCGGCGATTTGGATAACGACGGAATGACCGATATTTTTGAAATGGTCTGGAATAAATTCACTTTAAGAATGTTTGAAGTAACGGCTCAAAATACTGTTGAACATGTGAACGATATTGAGCAATTATACGGTCCGCAGAATATAGACTATGGAGCGGTGGACGGCGTTAAAATAGTTGATGCTAACGGAGACGGAAAAAATGAGATGTTCATTTGCGGTACGGAGTCCAACCTTGCTTTATTTCTTATCCAGAATATAACCGATATTTCAACAATTACCGGCGACGACGTTGTAGAATTTTATAATCCTCAAACCAAAATTAAACCTAATGGTAAAATTGTTGAGGATGCGGGGATGAGAAATATGGATGTAGGGGATCCCGACAATGACGGAAAAATAGATTTAATGATTTGCGCTGAAAAAAACGGACAGATTCTTGATTTGGAATATAAAGGAACAGGCGACCTGGCGGATCCCGCAAATTGGGAACTAACCATAGCGTATGATATTTTTGATAAAGCCGCCGCCGAGCTTGGAGATAGTTTGGCTTCCTTATTAACTCCGCGTCTTTATTATGGCGCTATAGCCGGCGATATGGACGGCGACGGTAAAACGGAATATGTGTTTACTAATTATAGCACAGATAAAAGCGTTTGGGCAAACGATTTGTATATTTCGGTTTTAGAAACCGATCAAGCGACCGGAGTTAATTCCGAAATCGTTAATATCCCAAAATCTATTGAGTTGAGTCAGAACTATCCAAATCCGTTTAACCCGACGACGACAATAAAATATGCCATTTCAAAATCATTGTTAGAGACGCAAAATATTGCGTCTGTACGATTGGTGGTTTATGATATTCTCGGTAGGGAAATTGCTGCTCTCGTAAACGAAAGACAAGCTCCCGGGAATTATTCCGTAAAATTTGATGCTTCTAATCTTTCCGCCGGAATTTATCTTTATAAATTATCTGCGAACGGTTTTGTGAGAATAAGAAAAATGATTTTAATGAAATAATTATTAAGTTTAGGGTAAGATAAAAACGCATATTAAAAACCAGTATAAATAGTATGAAAAATAAAACGGCGGTAATTTCGGGTGGAGCGCAGGGTATTGGTAGAGCAATTGCGAAAAGATTGATTATTGACGGGTATTTCGCGGTTATTGCCGATATAAATTTTGAAAACGAGAAATCACTACAAGATGATTTTGGAGAAGGCAGCTATATCTTGGTAAAATGCGATATTAGCAATCAAGATGATGTGGAATCTCTTTTCGCGAAAGTAAAATACGAAAGAAATATAATTAATGCGGTTGTCAATAACGCCGGTTTGATAAGGGACAATATGATTTGGAAAATGCCGAAAGAAGATATGGACAAAGTGATTGACGTTAATTTGAAAGGAACTTGGATAATGTGTAAAGAAGCCGCGAAGATTATGAGGGAGCAGAACGGCGGGAGAATTGTTAATATTTCGTCGCGGGCATGGCTTGGAAACAATAGGGGGCAATCGAATTATACCGCTTCAAAAGCGGGTATTGTAGGATTAACGCGCGTCTTGGCTTTGGAACTCGGTAAGTATAACGTAAACGTAAACGCCGTGGCGCCCGGATTGATTGACACACCATTAACTCAAAAATTATCCGAGGATGTTCTGAAAAATTTAATTGAAGCTCAGCCCACTAAAAAAATAGGAAAGCCGGAAGATATTGCAAACGTTGTTTCGTTTTTGCTTTCGGAGCAGAGTGATTTTATTACGGGACAAATAATCCATGTTGACGGCGGAAGGAGTATCGGCAGTACAATATTTTAATCTACTCTCGTTCGCTTCGCTCATTTTTTTTGAATTCGGCTTCAATTTCCTCAATGCTCGGCAAACGGATTTAAGAAGTAAAAAAACGGTATGAAAATTCAATTGCTTCGCAGTTGTCTGTCGTTTTTTTTCTTCAGTCCCCGAACTGCGTTCGAGGCTATTGTAAATTTGACTGCTCCACAGTCGGAGACAATAATATCGTTAAATCATTAAAACATAAGATGTTATTACGTTTAATCTCTTTGTATAAAAAACGTCCGCTGTTAAGATTTTGCAAGTATGTCTTATCTCGACGAAGTGTTTGAAGATAGAAGCGCAGAGTGCTTCAACTTATCATAACTGCGGACGCAGTCCGTAGAAAGAAAAAGGTAAAAACCACGGGGAACCGCGGAGCTTGCCCCGACATTTTGTTGCGGGCGGTTCAATTAGGTTCTAAAAATAATTATAATCAAAATAAATTCATTTTAAATCATTTTTACTAATCATCAAGCTCATTAATCACTTATAGTAAACGTTGATAATAAATTATGTTCGTTATATTCTTGACTTTACTTAACATTCGAAATTCTACGGGTCTTTAATTAATTCTCCCGCTAAATCTGACTGCAGTGGGGGCAATGTTTCCGAAAAATTAGTAATTGCTTTTCCCTGCCGTTCGTATAATTCACTCTCAATTTGATGAATCAAAATCGACCGGGACCATCCGTTTTCGATGGTTTTGTTTACATAAAACAAGGCTTCTTCTTTTGATTTGGATTTCGAGATTATAACTATATTATGTCCCCAAGGGATTTGAAATAATTGAGAGGCAAATTCCTTTGTTAATTTGGCAACAGCTTGTTGCCAATTATTGCGACTGTCACTTTGATTTTTTGGCTCGAATACTAATTCTACGTTATCCTCTTTTTTACCGTATCACGGTTTGCCGCTGAATTCCATAACTCACTATAATAAAATTGATACCACTGTTTTATTGCCCTTAGGTTACGATAAGAAAACCCTTTCATATCGGGGAATTCAACCGTCAAATCTTTGCTCAACTGTTTTAGAAATCCGCTGCCCCACTTAGCATTTTGCTACCTTTCAACAATATCGGCTCCAAGTTCCCAGTAAAACTCAAGCAAAGTAGAATTTACTTTTACCGCCGCTTTTATTTGAGTCTGCCTTACTTTTTGCTTTAACTCTTTAAGCCAGTCCTTATATTCCTTTGTGGATAAAATCTCATTCATAATTCTAAATGTATTGTTATAATTTAGATTTCACATTTAAATGCACTAATAACTAATTTGTAGTATTTTCAAATATAATCGAAGCTCCCTGTCCGACGCCGACGCATAACGTCGCAAGTCCGTATTTTACATCTGTTCTTCTTTTCATTTCGTGCAGCAGAGTCGTGATAATTCTTGCGCCGGTGCAGCCCAACGGATGACCCAACGCAATAGCGCCTCCGTTTACATTTATAATTTGTTCATTGAGATTTAACTCGTTAATGCAGACAATACTTTGCACGGCGAACGCTTCGTTCAGCTCAACCAGATCAATATCTTCAATTTTCAGTCCGGCTCTTTTGAGCGCTTTCCTTGTAGCCGGAATGGGACCTACACCCATAAAAGCCGGGTCAACGCCGGCAGTCGCCATAGCAATAATTTTAGCGATCGGATTCAAATTAAATTTTTCAACAATTTGTTCCGATACTACTAATAATACAGACGCGCCGTCGTTAATGCCGGAAGAATTCCCGGCGGTTACCGTTCCGTTTTCCTTAAATGCAGGCTTAAGTTTCGAAAATTTTTCCAATATAATATTCGGACGAGGATGCTCGTCCGTATCTATGAGTAACGGCTTTTCCTTTTTCCGTTGAACCGGAACGGGAATTATTTCGTCTTTGAATTTTCCGCTTTGAAAAGAAGATTTATATTTTTGCTGGGAATTATACGCAAACATGTCTTGCGCTTCTCTGGAAATATTAAATTTAACCGCAA
>CAYNUJ010000162.1:0-1518 GCA_964400095.1 uncultured Melioribacteraceae bacterium | reverse complement strand
CCATCACATAGGGCGCTCTCGACATACTTTCGACGCCCCCGGCGATAAATATTTCTCCATCTCCAACCATTATGGATCTTGCGGCATCCATAATAGCCTGCATACCGGAAGCGCATAATCTGTTTACAGTAACTCCGCCTACTTCAACCGGCAGACCGGATAAAAGAGAAACCATTCTCGCTACGTTTCGATTATCTTCTCCGGCTTGATTAGTACATCCTAAGATCACATCCTCAATTAAATTTACGTCAACGCTGTCGTTCCTTTCCAGCAAAGCTTTAATTAATAACGCCGCTAAGTCGTCCGGGCGCACGCCGCCAAGCGCTCCGCCGTATCTGCCGATAGGCGTTCTTACCGCGTCTATTATATAAACGTTATTCATGATAAGTTACTCCGAATTCTTTATTCTAAATTGAATAAGTTTTATTCGCTGCAAATTTATTGCGGAGTGATATTAGTACTGAGTTTTTCAATCATCTCCCGGACAGCTATTTGAACAAGAAAATTAATAATAAGCAGCCGAAGAAACAAACAAGTATAAGGGGATTGGAAAAATAATTAAGCAGGATTTTATCATTGGATGGAAATCAAAAATATATCCGGTTATGTTTTGATAGTTAGTAAATCAATCCAATTGTTTAACGATTTTAGGCGGCGGCGCATAAATTTTTGCCGCAACTACAAGAGCTATTCCTCCCAGAACCAATATCGTTGATATAATCAGTCGTATTGAAAGTGTTTCCGAAACAAATATTACTCCGCCCGCGGCGGCAATTATAGGAACAAGCAGTTGAGCGACGGCAGCCTGGGTTGTGCTTAATCCTCTTAACGCTGCATACCAAATAGTATAACCGATTCCCGAAGCCGCTCCGCCGGAGATAGCAGCGAGCAAAAAACCTTTAGCGGTCATTCCGCTCTCCATAAATATCCATATTGAAAGAAGAGCCGCGAGAGGCAGAGCTTTTGTAAAATTTGCCGCGGTGTCTGGAAGCGGATCAACGGTGCTTTTACCTATTATTGTATATACGCCCCAGGCAATTCCGGAAATCGTCATTAACACAAATCCCACCGACGAGGGCACCGATAAATTTGGAATCACTAAATATACAAACCCCGCAAACGCGACGGCAACTCCGAACCATTCTGCAGCACGCAATTTATCTCCCGAAAATTGAGCGTAGAGAATCATTGTTAATTGAACCGCTCCGAATAAAATCAGCGCGCCTGTTCCGGTATCGAGCGTAATATATGCGTAGGAAAATGCCGCCGCATATGAAAATAAATAAAACGCCGCGCGCCAGCTTCCGCTTTGCTGTTTCTTTTTCTTCCAGTTCAACGTTTGATTTATAATCAATAAAGTTACCGCGCCCGAAAGTAAACGGATCACAGTAAAACTCGCCGCGCCTATTTCGCCTGAGCCAAGCGCTAACCGGCACAGAACCGAGTTCGCTGCAAAAGCCGTTAAACCCTTGTTTAACACCTGCAAAAGTTAACCACAATAAAAACAACAAGTTAACG
>CAYNUJ010000161.1:2177-6958 GCA_964400095.1 uncultured Melioribacteraceae bacterium | reverse complement strand
TTTTCTGATAAGATAAATGTTTACTTTTATAGATGATTAAATCATCACTCATAATATTATTTATTCTTCTAAATTCCATCGAAGATTAAATTCCGGATATAAATTCAATTGAAAGAGGTGCTAAAATTTTAACTTTGGATGAATTTTTTGGAAGAGGCGCCGGAGAGATCGGGAGTAAATTAACCGCTGAATTTTTACCTGATTTTTCTTAATTTGATACATGAAAAAGATTTTTTTCATCTTATTACTGTTGTTAGGGCTGTATTGTCCGTCTTCAATAGTCACCGCACAATCCCGAACGTTAAAATTTGAAACAATAAATGAGGAACAAAACCTGTCTCATAATTCAGTAACGGGAATTGCGCAAGACGATCAAGGGTTTATTTGGATATCGACAATTGACGGATTGAATAGATTCGACGGTTATTCATGCAAGGTTTACAAACATATTCCCGGAGACAGTGCATCAATATCCGGCAATAGAACGGGGGGAATTTACTTTGACAGCAGGGGTTATCTCTGGATAGGCGCTTATGGTTTCGGACTGAACAGATTTAATCCGAAAACCGAAAAATTCAAACATTATATCCATGATGATTCGGACTCAAATTCTATTAGCTCCAATTACGTTTCAGGAATAATTGAGGAGAGTAACGGAGATTTGTGGATTGGAACCAAACAGGGTTTAAATCTATTAAAAAGGGGAGCGAACAAATTCATTCATTTTTTTCACGATCCCAAAGATGATTCGTCAATAGCCGGAAACGAAATATCTTCCCCTTACGAAGATTCCAAAGGTAACATTTGGATTACTACTATTGACGGCGGATTGAGTATGTTTAATGCGAAAACAGCGTCATTTACAAATTATAGGCACGATCCCCGAAATCCTAACAGCATCGGCACAAATAATCTAAATACCATACGCGAAGATAAATTCGGTTATCTATGGATTTCCACATATCAGGGCGGGCTTGAAAAATTTGACCCGGCAAAAAAGACTTTCACTCATTTCAGGTATTCCCCGAGTAGAAATAGTTTATCAAACGATATAGTGTATAGTATTTATATCGATAAATTCAATAACGTATGGGCGGGAACGCGAAACGGAATAAGCATTCTCAATACTTCTACGGGGTTATTCACTAATTATATAAGCTACCCGAATATGAAGCACAGCTTAAGCAATAATAACATTGATAAGTTTTTTGAAGACCGGGACGGCAATATTTGGATAACAACTTACGGCGGCGGCGTAAATAGAGTAATACCGGAAACGAAAAAATTTTTGGCATTCAGAAATAATCCGAATGACGCTAATTCATTATCGAATAATTTTGTTACGTCGATAACGGAAATTGGAGATAAAATTTTCATCGGAACGGTAGGCGGATTGAATATTTACGACCGCGTAAAAAAGAAATGGAAATTACTTACGCGCGCAGCCGGCAGAAAAAACAGTGTTAGCGGTAATGAGATTGGAGCGCTGTTAAAAACGAAATCAGGCAAACTTTGGGTGGGAACCAGAGGCAACGGAATTGATGTCTTTAATACAGCGACGGGAAAGAAGATAATTACTTACAATAACCGTAATGCGCTGCCGGGCGATGATATTATACGTTTATATCAAGACAAAAGCGGAAAAATATGGATATTGACTGCGGAATCCGGAGTGTGCGTTTATAACCCTGCGGCGGGAAAATTCAACGCTTTTCCGGAAAATTCCGGCGGGTTAAAACACACTTTGCGTCCGAGAGCTATTTTAATTGATCGTTTGGGTAATTTGTGGATCGGTTCCTATAAGGAAGGAATTTACCTTTACAATAAGGATTATAAACTCGTTAACCGTTTTCAATTTGATCCGAGCGACGATCATTCTTTAGGCAATAATACTATATGGGATGTTTTTGAAAGCGGCGACGGGAAAATTTGGATCTGCACGGACGGGGGCGGAATAAATTTGTACAATCCGGAGCTAAAGAATTTTGTCCGTTTTACTACCGCCGACGGTTTACCGAACGACGTAACATACGCAATTGAAGAAGATAAAAACGGCTTTCTGTGGATTAGCGCTAACAAGGGAATTTCTAAATTCAACCCCGCTCGGCGTGAATTTAGAAATTTTACTCTTCCCGACGGTTTACAGGATTTAGAATTTAACAGCGGCGCGTCTTTTAAGAATAGAAAAGGAGAAATATTTTTTGGCGGCGTAAACGGTTTTAATTTATTCGACCCCTCAAAAATCAAAATAAATGAAAATCCCCAAAAGGTTGTATTCACTTCTTTAAAGATTGAGAATCGGGAAGCGAATCTCGATACGGCTATAACATATTTAAAGAATTTGACTTTGTCTTATGACGATAGAGTTTTCACAATAGAATTTGCCGGACTTGAATACCGGAACACGAAAGAAAATCAATACGCTTATATTCTTGAAGGGTTTTCAGACAACTGGATGAATTCGGACGGCAAGCGATTTGCTACGTACACTAATTTGAATCCCGGCAATTACGTTTTCAAAGTAAAAGCGTCCAACGGCGACGGGATTTGGAGCGCGAAACCGGCTGTTTTAAGAATAACTATCACGCCTCCTTTTTATGAAGAGTTGTGGTTTAGATTGGTTTTCGGACTGCTGATTTTATCCGCCGTTATTGGAACTGTAGGATATTTCTCGACGAAAAAGTTGAAGAAGCAGGTACATATTCTCGAAAAAGAAAAAGCCGTTCAAGAAGAAAGGGAAAGAATTTCAAGAGACCTGCACGATAATATCGGTTCGCAATTGACATTTCTTATCAGTTCTTTAGATAATCTTTCATACAGTCAGAAAAAGATTGACATTAAGGAGAGGTTAAATAAACTCGGAGAATTCGGCAGGTAAACACTAAACGAATTGAGAAATACAATTTGGGCTATGAAACATAAAGAAACTGATTTGAAAAATTTTATATTGAAAGTTAAAGAATTGAAGATTAATTTATCCGAACATTTAACTTCACTTGAATTTAAGGTAATTGATTCAACAACGGAAACCGTAAAATTAGATCCCGTTCAAAACCTAAATTTATTCCGAATTATTGAAGAATCTCTTCAAAATACAATTAAATATTCCGGCGCGGTTGAATTTATTGTTGAATTTATCAACATTCCAGGCGGATTTGAAATGATAATAAACGATAACGGAAGCGGGTTCGATATAGAGAATGTGGAAAAAGGAGAGGGATTGCACAATATGAAATTCCGCTGCGAGGAAGCCGGAGGAAAGCTTACTATTAATGCCCGCAATAACGGAGTTGAAGTTATTTGTGAATTTAAAATTTCATCCTAAATTCGAGTTGAAAAATTAATATTAAATAAGGCATATGCCGTATAGCAAATGATTATAATGAAATGTATATTTCCATTAATATCAGATTAAAATGTAAAATATGAAAATAAAAGTGGCTATTGCCGAAGATAACGATCTACTTGCCGAATCAATTCGGGACAAAATTGAATTGATGGACGACGATCTTGCGTTTGTATTCAGGGCAAGGAACGGCGTCGATCTAATGCGTAAATTAAACGATAACCATGCCGTTGATACGATTTTGATGGATATCCAAATGCCGGAGTTGGACGGTATTGAAGCCACGGAATTGGTTAAACAGAAATATCCCGCAATCAAGATTATAATTTTAACTGTTTTTGACGACGAGGATAAAATATTTAAATCAATATTAGCCGGTGCAAACGGATATTTATTGAAAGACGAGCCTCCGGAAAAGATTTTGGAAAGCATTCATATAATTAACAAAGGCGGCGCTCCAATGTCTCCGAGCATCGCTGCTAAGTCTCTTGAATTGTTGCGGAATCATGAACTATCGGAAATTTCCTGCAGTGGAATTGATTTCTCTTTATCGAAAAGGGAAACTGAAGTTCTGGAACATTTGAGTCAAGGCTTGGATTACAAACAGATAGCCGAAAGTTTGTTTATTGCGCCTACAACGGTGCGAAAGCATATAGAAAATATTTACGAAAAACTCCATGTACACAATAAAGTTACCGCAATTAAAACGGCTATTAAACACAAACTTATTTAATGCCACAGTTATCTGTTGAATAAACTCTCCCGCTGATTCAATTCCCTACTAAGTAAAATACGGCAGATGCCGTATTGCCACGCTTGGTTATATCCATTAAATTGCAACTGATTAAAAGCGTTACTCACAAAAAATATTTCTAAGTGTAGTTGCCAGTATAATCAATTTTTAGGGGAAATATTCTTTCTGATTATACCTCAACGCTTTTTTGGTCAAACAATATTTTTAGGAGGTTGATATGAAACATATTTCCAAACTTTTACTTCTAATGTTTTCTTTAATTATCATTTACAATAGCATCTATTCTCAATGGGTACAAACAAACGGGCCATTTGGCGGACGAGTATCTTGTTTTGCCGTTAGTACAACTAATGTTTTTGCCGGTACGGATGGAGGCGTTTTTCGTTCAGGTGATAATGGCGAAAATTGGGTGCGAACAAGTTCCGGTTTGACGAACCAAACAATTTCGTCAATTGCAATAAACGGGGCAGATATATTTGCCGGAACTTCCGGAGACGGTGTTTTCCGCTCAAGTGATAACGGCGAAAATTGGGTGAAAGCAGGATTAAATAGCTATTACATTAATACAATTATTGTTGTAGGTGCCAATATTTATGCAGCCACTAATGGGATTTTTGTCACGTCTGACGGAGGAAGTAACTGGTTAGAAATAGACCAAGGAATAAATGCGCTCCATTACGT
>CAYNUJ010000161.1:0-2077 GCA_964400095.1 uncultured Melioribacteraceae bacterium | reverse complement strand
GTTTTGATTTCCGGTGATAACGGTTCCAATTGGACGGCTTCAAATAATGGCATTACGAATGCAAATGTTTTGGCTTTGGATGTTGTTGGTTCAACACTATTTGCAGGAACTAATGATTTGGGAATAGTCTTTACCAGAACCGGAGGCTCCAACTGGGAATTTACGGAAATGACCAACCTTAGATGCCAAACTTTCACAACAATTTCTTCTATAATATTTGCAGGAACTACATCATACGTCTTTTATTCGGCAGATTCAGGTTTAAGCTGGCATATTGGCGGACCAATCGGTGCTACCGTTTTGGTTTCGAGGGGTTCTACGCTTTTTGCCGCTACGTTCGGGCAAGGCGTGTTTTTTTCGGATGATAGCGCAAAAAATTGGACCCCAATTAATAACGGATTAAGTTACCCTTATGTGAATACCATTACAGTTTCCGGTTCAAATATTTATGCGGGAACCGACGGACAAGGGGTGTTCTTTTCAAGCGATAACGGAGCTAATTGGACTCAAGTAAATAACGGACTCACAGACTTAACAGTTTATGAACTAATCATAAGTAATTCAAATGTTTATGCAGGCACAAAAACCGGCGGTATTTTTACAACGACAGATAATGGTTCCAATTGGACTGAAGTAAACAATAGCTTGGACAATAAAACTATTGAAGCTTTTGCTGTAAAAGACAATAATGTTTTTGCCGGAACCGACGGCGGAGGGATATTTTTTTCCAATGATAACGGAGCCAATTGGATTGCAATTAACGACGGATTGGAATTTTTAAGTATTAATTCAATTACAATACTGGACGGAAATATTTATGCCGGCGCTACAATTGGCAGTGTTTGGAAAAGACCCCTTTCGGAAATAATAACTTCCGTTCCTGAAAAAGACAAAACGTTACCCGTAAATTTTAGGCTTTCTCAAAATTATCCGAACCCGTTCAATCCGACAACAACAATTAAATACAGCATCCCGTCGCTTACAGGCGCTCAATCGTCTTTCGTGCGGCTTACAGTATATAATGCACTTGGTTCCCAAGTAGCTTTATTAGTAAATAAAGAACAGGCTCCGGGAAATTATACCGTCCAATTTGACGCTTCAAAATTAAGCAGCGGTGTTTATTATTTGAAGATGACTTCGGACAATTATATTTCAGTAAAGAAAATGATGCTGCTCAAATAAGTCGAAGTTAAACGTATTTCAATTAAATAAAAGGGAATTGATTATGAAAACATTCAAAACAATTATTAAAAGCGCTCTTTTCTTGTTGGTTTTACTAACCGCCGAAATATTCTCACAGGATTTTTGGTCGCCGATCGGTCTTGATTCCGTTAGAGTGGAATCAATGGCGGCATCGCCGGAAGGCGTTCTTTTTGCCGGAACGGATGATTATCCAAATGCGGAATCTTTATACCGCTCCACAGACGATGGCGTTACTTGGACGCCGTCCGACACGGGAATGAATTTTGCCGCTTCTATTTATAACATTGCGATTGGTTCCAATGGATATATGTTTGCAGACAGTTACCGCTCAAGCGATTATGGGCATAATTGGGAATATTTGCCTTCCGGATCAGTTCTGAATATTAAAGACATTGCCGTTTCGGCTAACGGAGTGGTTTATTATGCTTCTATGTCCGATGGGCTTTTAAAATCTGAAAATAACGGGGATACGCTTATTAATATTTCGGAGGGATTGGGAAATAAAAGCGCATATTCAATTTTATCGGCAGTAAACGGTTACCTGTATTGCGGTACATCTTCCGATCTGTACCGCTCGACGGACGAAGGCGCAACATGGACGGCAATGGGACTTCAATTATCGCCGAGAGTTGACATTGTAGCTGAAGTAAGAGGAAAAATAATTGCTTGCACAAGTTCAGGTATATATGTCTCCGCCGATAACGGCGATACTTGGGCTTATAAATTCGGTTCGGGTACATATACTACGTTGGCTGGAAATCCAAACGGCACAATTTATGTCGGCGTTCAATTTAACGGTATTATCCGTTCTACGGATTACGGAGATACGTGGGATTGGTTCAACAATGGCATAACAAATTTTTTTGTTGAACCG
>CAYNUJ010000160.1:3783-7002 GCA_964400095.1 uncultured Melioribacteraceae bacterium | reverse complement strand
AATATTACTGATAAGATACAAATGAAAAATCGGGGTTCAATTTATCTATTCTTCAATCAATAAATTATCGCTTTCACCGGAGGGTAATTCCTGCACATCCCGCAATTTTCGTTCGATAGCCCGGGAGCGCACCGCGGCGTCGTCAATTGTATTGCTCGCTTCCTGCAGTTTTTTCTTAGTTTTATCTAATATTGTTCCGAATTTTCCGAATTCGTTTTTCACTCCGCTTAAAATTTTCCACACTTCGCTGGAGCGTTTTTCAATTGCCAGAGTTCGGAAGCCCATCTGCAGGCTATTCAGCAGAGCCGCTAAGGTAGTCGGCCCCGCTAAAGTAACTCTGTGTTCTCTTTGTAAAAACTCCGCCAGTCCGGGAGTTCTGAGTACTTCCGCGTACAAACCTTCAACCGGTAAAAACATAATAGCGAAATCGGTTGTGTGCGGCGGATCGACATATTTTTCGGATATTTTTTTCGCTTCGGCTTTAATTCTTCTTTCTATCGCTTTAGCCGCTTCGTTAATTGCGGTCAGATCGCTTTTTTCATGGGCTTCCTGCATGCGCTGGAAATCTTCAACCGGAAATTTGGCGTCAATGGGCAGATAAACTATTTCGTCCGCGCTGTTTCTGCCCGGCAGTTTAATCGCAATTTCCACTCTGTCGCCGCTTCCTTTTTTAGTAGCTACGTTTTTATCGTACTGCTCGCGGGTTAAAATTTGGTCGATAATGTTTTCAAGCTGCACTTCGCCCCAGCCGCCGCGGGTTTTAACGTTGGTGAGCACGTTTTTTAAATCTCCCACACCGCGCGCCAATTCCTGCATATCGCCCAATCCCTTGTAAACCTGTTCCAATCTTTCGCTTACAATTTTGAACGATTCGCCGAGGCGTTTTTCTAACGTATCGTGAAGTTTCTCGTCGACGGTAACGCGCATCTCTTCTAATTTCTTTTCGTTCTTTTCCTGAATTTCTTTTAATTGATTTTCAACTTTATTGCGCAGCTGATCGAATTTTTCTTCGTTTTTTGCCGTTAGCGTATCCAATTGATCGGAAAATATTTTCAGCCGGTCTTTCTGCGAATCCGATATCTCCTTCAATCTGTCCGTAAGCTGATCGGTGAATAATTTAAACGAAGCGCTCAATTCTTCGCGCTGCTCTTTTGCCGTCTTGCCCGATTCCTCCCGGTTTCGCGCGAATTCGTCTTTTAAGGATTTTTCCGCTCTGCCGCTTTCCGAGCGAACCGTTTCGGCAAACGAATTAACGAGATCGGTAATATTATTCCCGTCTTTTTTCTTTATTATTTGATACAGTATAAATAGAACGACTATTAAAATTACTACCGGCAAAGTCAGCGAAGCGATTTCGAGCATTTTTTCCTCAGCGATTATTAATTCTGTTTCTAAAAATAATCAATTGCTTCCTAAGACGACGGGATTTTCTCATAACAGTAGAGAATCTGATTTATTATTGTAATGATTTATATTCATTTTCTTTTAATTTAGTCAAATATGCTGAAATTTTGTTTACTAAGTAAAAAGGAAGACTTAACAGAATAAAATCCTTTCCTTTGGGTGTCTTTGCTCTATTTAACATCAACTTTCCAGAATAAATACGAACTGCCACGGAATGGGGAGCCATATCCATAAAAAGATTTAATGATTTTAGTTTGCCGGCGCTTCCGGATTTAACTTCAATAGGAATAATTAAATTGTCAAAGTTGAGTAAATAATCAATCTCTGCTGAAGATTGTGATTTTTGCCTCACCCAAAATGAAATAGGAGTTAGAACAGAATCTCTAATCACATTTAGTTCTTGACCAACTATATGTTCGGCAATACTTCCGTTATAAACGTCGTTTAAATCCGCCATACCCAAAAAAGTCTTTTTTAGCCCGGCAAAATAATTTACTAATCCAGTATCTAATAATAATAATTTGGGCGCTTTTCTTTTATCTGGGATAATCGGAATTTTAACTGAACTTGAAGGATATATCAGTTTCAGAAGCATTGCCCGCTCTAATGTCCTAAATGCTTCTCCAATTTCTCTTGAACGATAATTTGCATTACCGAATCCGTTGAATTTAATTCTTTTGCCAATGTTATAAAAGCTGTTCTGTATTACATGTCTTAATACGTTTTCGCTTCTTGTATTTTTGGCATATTTCTCAACGTCCTCCAAGTATGAAACTAATAAAGATTCATAAACATTTCCCAGTAAATTGAGATCGTTAGTTTCAGTTACTGTTTTTATTATTTCCGGCATACCTCCTAAAAATACGTAATCGTAATAATGTTCGAGCAGTTTTTCATGCGCAAATTCGGGAAAAGGAATTTCGTTAAGTAATTCAATAGTTTGATTTTCATCAATAGCGGATAGATATTCCGTAAAGCTAAACGGATGAAGATAAAGAAATTCAACGCGACCAACCGGAAAGCTTGTTTTGTAATTAACCGACACTTCCCAAAGCGAACCGGCTGCTATTACAAATAGATCATAATATTTTTCATGAAAGTAGCGAAGCATTTTAACGGCTTTCGGCGAATTCTGAATTTCATCAATAAAAATCAGATTTTTTTTCCCAACTCTTATTTTCTTCCTAAAAAGGAATAGAGCTTCAATAAGTTTATCAATGCTCTCAATTTGTTCAAAAATATCTTTATCTTCTTTTATATCAAGATTGAAATACAAAAAATTATCAAAAGATTTTGAAAACATTTCTACAAGAGTTGTTTTACCCACTTGTCTGGCTCCTCTGATTATCAGAGGTTTTCTTTCCTTTTTTTTTGACCATTCATTCAGAGCGCTAAGTTGAGTTCTATAAAACATAGTTCCTCTATATTTGTAATAAAACAAGGGTAAAATACCAATTATTATGTAACAAAACAAGGGTGAAATATCAATTATTTTGTAACAGAATAAGGGTAATTACACAAAAAAAGTGTATCATTCTAAGGGTAATTTTTGCAGTTTAGTTGTATTATTATATTAAAATATTCAAAAATGCCGACAGTCGGAATTATTATTTCTTTTCTTCCCTGCGTCTTTTATTGTTTTCTTCTCTTAACCGCGGAACACAAAAGCTATATCATATGATTTGTACGGACAGAATAAGACAATGAGACCGAGCGAAAATGAGAGAAACGAGAAGCGAGAAGGAAAAAATTAAATCAGCGCCTGCCCGCCTTTGGCGAGGCCTGCCCGCCTTTGGCGAGGCCTGCCCGCCTTTG
>CAYNUJ010000160.1:0-3683 GCA_964400095.1 uncultured Melioribacteraceae bacterium | reverse complement strand
GCCTGCCCGCCTTTGGCGAGGCCTGCCCGCCTTTGGCGAGGCCTGCCCGCCTTTGGAGGGGAAATCATAATCATCATAACAATCCGCGTTCCTATTTTTCTCATTGTCAAATTTCCTAATCTGAGGAAATCAGATAAAGATAACGACGTAAAAAATAATTATCTTTGAGCATTACATTATTCAATTACTTACTTTTTTTTAATGAAAAAACTTATCACCGGCATAATTACTTTAATTATTATTATTACAGCGTTTCTGATTGCGGCAAAATATATGATAGAATCCGCTTTTCCCGATTATGATGGAGAAATTCGATGCGCCGGAATAGATAACGGAGTTGAAATTTACAGGGATTCCATAGGCGTTCCTTCAATTTACGCCGATAGCCGTGAAGACGCGGCGTTCGCGCTTGGATTTACTCATGCGCAGGAACGGTTCTTCCAGATGGAAATGATGCGCCGAGCCGTTGAGGGGAGATTAAGCGAAATTGTCGGGGAAAAAACCGTTCCGATTGACAAAATGTTCCGCACACTCGGTTTGTTTAAATCGGCGCGGAGGTCGTGGGAAATTTCCTCCGCAGCGGCTAAGGAAATTATAACCGCGTATTCAAACGGAGTGAACGAATACTTAAATGAAAACCGCAATAATATTTCCATTGAGTTCGACCTGCTCGATTATTCCCCGGAACCCTGGTCGCCGGTTCACTCAATATCGATAATTAAACTGCTGGCTTGGGAATTAAACATGAGCTGGTGGATTGACGCTTCGATGATTGAAGCCGCCGGGAAACTTCCGCCGGACGAGCTGGACGATATTCTGCCTTACGATTTGCCTCGCGGCTACGTAAATAAAATATCCGCTTTAATTAAATCGGCTCCTTCGATCGGCAAATTCATTACGTCGAATATAAATGCGGAAAATTTACTCGGTTTCGACGCTTCCGCCGCCGGGTCGAACGCCTGGGCGGTCGATTCTTCTTTATCCGCAAGCGGATTTCCGATCATTGCCAACGATACGCATCTCGCGCTTTCGCTTCCGGGCAAGTGGTTTTTCGCGGTTGAACATATAGGCGAATACACAATCGCCGGTTTTACGTTGCCGGGTCTTCCCGCTTTCGTAATAGGAACAAACAAAAAAATAGCATGGGGATTGACGAATTTGATGGCGGATCAATCCGATTTTTACATTGAAAAAATTGATACCGCAGATAAAACGTATTTTAACGGAAGCAAGCGGGAACCGCTTGTTGTGGAAACGGATTCGATAAAAGTTAAGGGTTCTTACGGAGTGGAATTGAAAATATACAGAACCTCCCGCGGACCTATTATTTCCGGCAGGCATTTTTATGATTTTTTCCTTCCTGACAGCGAGAGCGTTAGTGTGGCGGTGAGTATCAGCTTAACAGCCGATGTTCCGGCGGATGATATTTCCTCTTTCCTGAATTTGAATTCGGCGGAAAATATTTCAGAATTCCGAGACGCTCTGCGCGGCTTTTCGTCTCCTGGGCAGAATTTTATTTACGCCGATAAAAAAGGAAACATTGCGCTGCAGTCTGCGGGAAGAATTCCTATTCGCGGAAAACCGTACGGCGCGTTTGCCTTCGACGGAACATCGGCGGAGAATGAATGGAAAGATTACATAAATTTTGATGAACTTCCATTTAGATTTAATCCGCATTCGGGTTATCTGTTTAACGCTAATAATAATCCGGACGAAACGAATAAAAATTACATTTCAAATTTATGGGAACCGAACTCCCGCGCGGAAAGAATAAAACTGCTTATTGAGAAGGAAGAGAAAATAGGGGCGGAATATTTTAAAAAAATGCAGAATGATATTTATTCGAACTATCCGAAAGAGTTTGTCGATGCCTTGATTAAGGCGTTCCAAAGCGCAATAATAAAGGAAGAGAATTTAAATACCGCTCTTAAGCTTCTCAAAAAATGGGATTATAAATTTTCAAAATATTCGCAGCCGCCGGCAATTTATTCGGCGTTCTTTGTTAAACTGCTCGATAATTGTCTCCGCGACGAACTCGGAGAAAACGCGTTTGAGCGGTTTACGTTCATCAACAATGTGCCGCTGCTTACAATGAAAAGACTGCTGAATAACCCGAATTCTTCTCTATGGGACGATAAAAGAACCGAAAACAGAAGAGAAAGTAGGGATGAAATTTTACGCAGATCGTTGTCGGACGCGGTGGTTTATCTCGAAGAAAATTTAGGAAATAATCCCGCCGATTGGCAATGGGGAAAACTGCATCAATTAACGTTAAAGCATTCGTTCCACGGAGTGAATAAAATAATAGATAATTATTTCGATTTGGGTCCATTTAAAATGGGCGGCTCCGGAACAACTTTAATGAACTCCGGTTATTCGTTCAGCAGACCTTTCGATGTTAAACTCGGCGCGGCTATGCGCTTTATTTACGATTTTGCCGAGCCTGATGTTTTCCGTTTCGTTCTTCCCGCGGGGCAGTCCGGTCATCCGCAACATCCTTTCTACGGAAATTTAACGGAGCGATGGCTCGAAGGTAAATACATTAAAACGAATTTATCAGCGGGCAAAGAAACGTATAAATATAAATTGTTATTACTTCCGCAATAGAGAAGTTTATATATTTAATTCTTAAATTTAAATTCCATTTTTAATATAGGTATGAATAAATGAAAGTTACCGAACATCTTGCAAACGCAAAAGAAACAATAATTAGTTTTGAAATTATTCCGCCCAAACGAGGCGGCGATATAAATCAGTTAATGTCCGTATTGGACGAGATAATTAAATACAATCCGCCATTTATCGATATTACGAGCCATGCCGCTGAAGTTGTTTACGAAGAAACCCCCGGCGGCGAATACAAAATGAGAATCAAAAGGAAACGCCCGGGAACGCTCGGAATCTGCGCGTTGATACAAAATAAATATAACGTGGACGCCGTACCTCACGTAATTTGTCAGGGGTTCACAAAAGAAGAAACTGAAGATTTTCTGATTGAACTTCATTATTTGGGAATAGATAATTTACTCGCGGTTCGCGGAGACGATTCCGGATTCCAGAAACCGATAAAATACGGAAGGAGTATAAATCCGTTCGCTGTGGATTTGGTAAAGCAGATCAACGATATGAACAGCGGTAAATATTTGGAGGATTCGCTGTTAGACGCCGAGCCGACACATTTCTGCATTGGAATCGGAGGTTATCCCGAAAAACATTTCGAAGCTCCGAATTTAAAAACCGATATAAATTTTACTAAGGAAAAATTGAACTCCGGCGCGGAATACATCGTTACGCAAATGTTTTACGATAATCCTAAATTTTATCAATATACAGATCAGTGCCGCGAAGCCGGGGTTACCGCGCCGATTATTCCGGGACTGAAAATTCTTACGTCCAAAGCTCAAGTAAAAACTCTGCCCAGAAATTTCTTCATCGATATTCCCGATGAATTGATTGACGAAATTCTCGAATCCAAAAACGAACACGTTATGGAAGTAGGCGTTAATTGGGCGGTTAAACAGGTTGAGGATTTACTCAATCATAACGTTCCGGCAATACATTTTTATATCATGCAGAATTCTAATCCGATTAAAATGTTAATGCAAAAGCTAAAAATTTAAAGGCGGCAGAATGGGGAAAGGAAAACTTTTTATTGGAAGACGAAATAAAATTAAGTGGGGAGT
>CAYNUJ010000159.1:0-7166 GCA_964400095.1 uncultured Melioribacteraceae bacterium | reverse complement strand
ATTATAAAAAATGCGTGGTTTCAATTGACGGAAGCGAACTCGCCCGCGGCGGCGGGGGGTGCAGATGCATGACGCTGCCTATAAACCGGGAGCCTGCCGATTGACGGCATAATTAGTTTAATTAAAACGTAGTTTAATTAAAACAGCGCGGCAATTTAAACCGTTTTTTCAACGCTCTCATAAAGTTTATCTATCTTTTTTTGCAATTTAAGAGTATTTGAAAGCGCGGTTATAATTTTGCAGTAAGTTTGTATTTCGTCCAGTGAAAGTACTCTCCCTTTCCTGTCTTTAAGCCATTTTTCGCAAACTTGATAACCGCCTATTTTATATTCCCAAACGTTTTCTCTAATACCGTCAAAATACTGTATGTCGTTTATCCAGACTTTATTGTTTTTATATTGCGGTTTATTCACTTTGTTGCTTCCGCTTTCTGGAAATTTGGAAACAGTTTTGTTTAACTCTTCCGATTTAAGCAAGTGCAAATCGGCGAGCTCCTTGCCTAGTTTGCCAAGTTGAATAAAAAGCTTGTAATCATTTGTGAATGGTATTCGCGGAAAATCGATTTTCAGAAATTCTATATATTTTGTTCTATAAATGTTGCTGTAAAGGATGGCATAAATATAGTAAAATATTTCTTCTGGAGATGCTTCCTTCTGGAATTTTCCATTCAATTCCTCAAACAGTTCCTGATTTATATTGGGCTGACGCGTTCCGTAGTTTGCTTCCGGTTCGAATAATAACATTTGATGTATCGGTGTTTTTCTTTTTTCTTTTCTTTCGTAATAAATATACAAGGGGAAAACCAGTTCGCCACCCCTTCTGAATAGGTTGAGATCAACTATGTTTTCAGAAACATAAACTATGTCGTAAATATCGGAACCTATAACGGAAGATTGTCTGCCGACGCATAGACTTATGTTTTCTTTTAACAAGTGAGTCATTACTTTTTCAACGCATCTTGCAACGAGTGTAGGGTGATAAAAAATCCATTTTTTATCGAATGGGCGATATTGAATTTGTGTAAAATAATTTTCAAAATCATAACGATCGAAAAATTCTTTCCTTGCTGCCGGTAAGTCCCATTTATCTTTGTCTTTCAACGAAAGGTTCAGACTTTTCGCAACGAATTCATCAGTCAATGATTTATCTGAAAATATTTTAAGTCTTCTTAGAATTTCTTTTTTTGTAAAACCGATAACAAATTTATCTCTTTTACTAATAATTCCGGTGTTATTTAGCGGAAATATTTCTGTTATTTTATGAAAAGCTTGATATTTCTTTATTAATTTAGCGTTTTGAGGAATAAAAAGATAAAAATCACTTTTTGGTTTTAGCTTTTTCCACTTTACGTTTTTAATATCGTGTCTATTTAGCCATTCATATTTGCTTTCTCTTAAGCCGAATAATTCGTGATGAAAAACGCTTTTGTTTTTAACATTTTTATTCTTTACGAAAAACGCTATTGCAACTCCCTGCTGAATATCGAATACATTTTCATCCTTACTTCCGTCCGGCGCTTTTTCTTTTTTTAGATTATTACCGTGTAAATCGAAAATATAAATTTCATCGAAACTGTTCATCAAGGATTGCCGCATACCTCTGAATGTTGGGTTATCGAGATAGCTGTGGTTTGTGATAAAACCGAGAACCCCTTTTCCCGCCAGGTCAATCTTCCATTGAGCGAACCGGATGAATTTCACATAATCGTCTTGCAGCCATTTCGGATTCTTTTCATCCAATGGTTTTCCATCAACTTTGTAATATTCTTTAATTTCGGAAGAAATCCATTCTCCAGTGTTGGAAGAATGACCGGAATACGGTGGGTTCCCAAGAATAACCAAAATTGGAACTTGCTTTTTTACTTTACCCGCTTCGTGGCTTTCGTGAGAAAGGGAAGACATACCGGGAAATTTAGATTCTTCCAACTCCTGCATTTCGAGTGTATTGGTTAAGTAATATTTTACGCGCTCGTTGTCATTCATTTTGTAACCGAGTTCTTCCAAAAGAAGCGACATCTTCATATGACCGATAGCATAAGGAGCCATCATTAATTCGAAGGCGTAATAATTTTGTAATATCTGCTCTTTCAAAAGAGTGGTAACTGCGCCTTTTCCGTATTTGCTTTCGAACTCTGAAACTGCAGTTTCAATTGCTTTTGCCAAAAATCCGAGCGTTCCACCGGCAGGATCGAGAAGCGTTACATTTTTTGATGCAAGCCCGTCGGCAATTGTGAATTTATCTTTAAGTATTTGATGAATAGAACGGACAATAAAAGAAACCACAGGCTCCGGAGTGTAATAAACTCCCCGCATTTCTCGTGTTGCGGGGTCGAAGACCGAAAGGAATGTTTCGTAAAAATGTAAAACCGGATCGTCTCCTTTCCCGTTGGAATAGTATTGTTCGAGTATTTTTTTTACGTCGGCAACGGAAAGCACTTCCGCAATATCGTCAATAATTATTTCCATTTGCCTCGGCAAGTCTTCAAGCGAAATAAATCTGAATATATCTTTCAAAATGCCAATTGACCTTGGAATGAAGGAATACGCTAGTCTTCTGTTAAAATCTTTATCGGTTCTAAGCCGCGCGGCAAACATTCCGTATGTGATAGTCTGAGAGTATAGATCGGCAAATTCGTCTTCGCTAATACCAGCAATCAGAAACTCTTTAAACGCTTCATAAAATCCGTGAATTGATTCCGTCCCGCTTTTTAATTCTTCTTTGACAATTTCATCTTTTAAAAATTTTGTTCTTTTCGCAAGTTCAATCGCAAGAGATTTCGCGCTATAAGTTTTAGTATCTTATCAGTAATATTCGCGTTACTTTTGGCAGAATATTTTTTTAAATGCTCTATAGTCCTTAGTCCATAAGGTCTTCAGAGAATATTTTTTTTGTTCAACTTGTTAAACTTCTTTGGTTCTGGCTTGTCCAGGTTAGGTAATGAGAAATTTAAAAATCTTTCGAGAAGTTCAAATAATTTATTTTCATTTTCAATCGGAGGAATGGTGGAAAGTTTTTTGATTACAAATGGACGAGCAATTGAAATTTTTTCGATTTTCTCTCCGTTTCTATATAAACGAAACTCCGTGAAGTTTGTCAATATAACATTTGGAAATGTTGATATATACCTTTCAAGTTGTTCGGTATCTTCAATTCTATCAAGATCGACGCCCAAATCTTTAGCTTCGATATAACCGATAATTTTTTGTCTGCCGTCCCATATTCTGAAATCGGGATTTCCGGCTTCGGTCTTTTTAGGAAGAATTGTTACATCAATTATCTTGTTTCTTTTGGATTTCGAAAAAGCAGAAATGAAATCAGCTAAATGCTTGTAATAAGATTCCTCCCTTGCATCCCCCATTTGATAGGTCTTAAACAAATGTTCCAAGTATTTTTTTGTCATAATTTATAATATAGCTTTAAAATATATATCATATGAAAATTTATTGTCGTATTTCTCCTTAAATTTCGCTTACCTTCCAATTTTCATCAACCCATAAACCGATTACTTCCGTCTTTTCATATAGATTACGGATGAACCCGACCGCTTTTTGAATATGCTCGATTTGTTCTTTCTGCGGAGCCGGATTTCGGGCGCAATCGTAATGACCGACAATAGCAATCCCGACCGAGTCATGAATTTCAACCGAAATTTTCAGCCTGTCAAGTATTGATTGAACTACAGTTTCATTTTCCAGTTCCGCCAGAATAAGATTCGGTCCGGCTTCGGTAATGGAATCCACATTTTCCACATTAAATCTTTTTTGCAGAAATTTAATTACGGGCAGTTGAATTCGCCCGTCCATACAATTGATAACAGTACAGAATCGCATTTTTTCTCCTGAATGTAAGTCTTTAAATATAATGTCGCAATACATGCAATCGTCATTTAATCTTCCGTTTTTTGAAGAAAGATAATAGTAAAATCCGCTAAAAACAAAACCGGAGAGAACGCAAATAATATTTGCCGGTTAATTTTAACCCGAATTTTACTTAAAAGTTGTAATGTATCGCTGTCTTTTCACTATTTTCTTCTTCCAATATAGATATAGGCTTTTGTGCCGTCGTCTCCAACTATAAATACCACATCATTATGTACATATATGCCGGTTAATACTGTCTCCGGGTCAAATTCTCCTCTGTATCTATGCCATTCTACTCCGTTATAATGAGAAACATTGCCGAATGGTCCGCTTACAAATATATTATTAGACCTATCGCCTCTTATTCTCTTGGGTAAATAACCCATGTTTATTTCCTCCCATTTGCTATTTGTTTTCTTGTAAACGTAATTTCCGGCTAAATACAATTCTTCTTTGTTGTAACTCCATACAGAATTAAAAGGACCTACAAACTCATTTAAACCTGGCGAAAACGAACCCTTTTTAATTAAATCCCAAGTTAATCCGTCAAATTTATAGAGTTCGCCAATTCTATCTCCGGCAATATTTCCCGCGGCGGCATAAATATCGGATGAGGATAATCCCCACAAATCGCGTATTGCTTCGCTTGCTTTCACATCCAATAGTTTTCCTTTCCCGCCGTCCCAATGAACTATCTTGCCCCACATATTACCCAAATACATATTCTCGCTCGACGTGCCCCAGATGCTTGTGTATTCACTATTTTCAAATAATACCGGGTCAAGTATAACGGCTTGATTGTTTACCAATTTAGAATCAATTTGATTCCACTTATTTCCATCATAATGAAAAACACCCCCGCCAGCAACCCAAATGTCATTTTCTGAAAAACCAAATATTGTTCGTCCACCAGCATCTGCAATTGGGTTCCAATTGGTACCATCCCAATGAAAGATTCCATAAAAATCATCATTAATTTTAAAACCTCCCACAGCATAAACATTATTCTCATCCGTTCCCCAAACGTCCCATAAGGAGCTTTGCCATTCGCCCAGGGTAAATTCCTCCCAAATGTAATCGTGGCTTGTGGACGGCAGAGTTCTCGCCGTTATTATTTCGCTCGTGTCTATCCGGTTACTTACAGTGTCAACTCTAACAGCATAGTATTTGTATTCCGTGTCTATTACCAGTCCCTTTCCGCTGTCGTCGTCTATTATTTCTTTTTCCAGTGTGAATGCGGAGCTTTCCACAAGCGTATCTTTGTCTTCTCTTCTTCTGTATAGTTCAATGCTTTTTGCCGGTTTGTTGTATGTACTCTTTATTAAAACTGTTATACTTCTGTGAGTTGTTTGCGTTACTTGAATTGTAATTGTATTCTTAACCGTTTCCGGCGGGGTTTTTTCTATCGGAGGTTCGGTGGTTTGGCAGGAGACAAGGAGAAAGTTCAAAGTGTAAAGTAAAAAGAAGAAAGGCAAAAGTAGTCCACGGGATGCTGTGCAAAAGGAAAAAACAATCCGGAGTACGTTGATGGATTCATGCAACGTCTGTGAACGTGAGCCGCGCAAAAAAGAAAAGGTAGGCTTTGCTGCGTTTGCTTTGTTTTGCTTGTTGTTGTTCATTTTAATTATTTCCAATTTATATTTTTTTTGTTTGCGAAGGAAAAATAATTCATTATTTTCGCAAAAACATCAGTAAAATTACGTAGATGCTGTTTTTAAAATAGAAAAGTGCGTAAACACACTATATTCAAAGATAATAGCGCGAAAAACATCGAAAAAACTTAAATGGACACATTGTCCAAGTACGTATTTTTACTTAGAAAATCGAAAAACCAACCAATATTTTTTAATTATTTTTAGAGGAAACTACAGCGTAAAAAGAGAATCTTGTTTAACCATAAAGAAACAGCGAAGATCACAGAGAAAAAATGTTGAAATTTGAATTTACGTAGTTAGCGAAAATAGATTTCTCCTCCCTCCGTTCGTCGAAGACGGCAAGAATAAATTATCCACACGATTGTACAATTCCAAATGTGGCGAATATTCCAACAGATCGCGTCACTGCACTCCGTTCCGCTCGCGATGACGCGCTTTTTTTGGGGGAATGTGATTGCGGAGACTCTCTTAGAAACCATTCATCCAATCATCCATTCATCCGCACAGCGTTCTGCGAACAACCATCCTAAAATCATGACTATCAAACCGATTTCATTCTTCATTTTCAATTTCTAATTTTTAATTTTTAATTTTTAATTCTTATTTTTTAATTGTTCCTCTCCGCGCAAATCCGTTCAATCTGCGCCATCTGTGTTCGATGTTTCTCCGCGTCTTTGCGTCTCCGCGGTAAAAAGAGAATTTCGTCTAACCACAGAGTTAAGAACTGTCATTCCGAACCGAGCAATTGCGAGTGTGAGGAATCTTGGGAACAGTTGAAGCGCAGAAGATTTCTCCTCCCCCGACAAAGTCGGGATCGTCGAAATGACTGCAAGAATAAATCATTCATTCAATTCTACAATTCCAAGTGTTATGCATAATGCTATTGCGCGTGCCTTCCGGCGGCTTTTTGCACTTGACAAATTTAACAAACAGCATTATATTTTATCCGCAAAAAATGATAGTCTCAGTTTAACATGGAAATAATTATTTTAACAAATCGCCTCAACTTACCGATAATATTCTTTTAATTCTAAGAGAATATCGAGTCTAAATATTTTCTTTAAAAATTCGATTAATAAATAAAACTACTCATGGAGTTAAATATGGAAAAGCTGAATTTGGAACTTTTCGTTAAAGCCGCGAGAGACGCGGAATACAGCAAATATAAATTGCTGGCGATAATGAATAAATATATGGATTATCTGCATCACAGCAAACTATATCCGGTGTTTTCAAACTTAATAGAAATTAAATCTATTCTGAGAGGAATTATCGACAGTCGATCGGAACTGGAGTCGGGTTTTCACAAACGTTTACTCCGCTTCGATTTGAAAAAAAAGAAACCGGTTTATTCAAACGAAGATATATTTAATTTGGACGACAACGCAATATTCGATTTTATTAATTGGTCGCTGCCTCAAATTCAAGACGGTCTTAACGAAGGAAAGGCAATTTATGATTTTGTGGAGGAGAATTCAACTATAAGGCAGGTTGGGATTATTCCTCTTTATAAGAATGAAGGTTATCTTTTGATTGCGGATTATATGAACAAATCAATTAATGTTTATCGGTATGAAATGGTCTTGTTTGCCGCGACGGAGGAACCGTTGAGAACTCTGCGCACTAAGTATTTGGAATCTTACGAGCTTTG
>CAYNUJ010000158.1:1582-7259 GCA_964400095.1 uncultured Melioribacteraceae bacterium | reverse complement strand
GGATAAAAAATGGACTTAACAAAAGAAGAGAAGCGAATTCTTCTTGACGCCGCGAGGAAGTCTATAGAAGCTGTTTTTACTAAAGAAGAATTTTCCGAACCGGACTTCGGGCTGTATCCAAAGCTGAAATCGAAAGCGGGAGCTTTTGTAACGCTGACAATCGATTCCAATTTACGCGGATGCATCGGTTATATAATCGGATTTCAGCCTTTGTACAAAACCGTATGCGAAGCCGCGGTTCAAGCCGCTTTCCACGACCCCAGATTCAATCCTATTAATGAGGAAGAATTTGATTTTATAACTCTCGAAATATCGGTTCTTTCGGAACCTTTTGCTATGAATAATTACGATGAGATTGAGCTTGGAAAACACGGATTAATTTTAGAAGAGGAAGGGAGGCGCGGTCTTCTGCTTCCTCAAGTTCCCGTTGAACATAATATGGATAAAGATCAATACTTAACCGCGTTGTGCCGAAAAGCCGGGTTGCCCGAAGGACTTTGGAGAGAGAGAACGTTAAATATCAGCATGTTTACCGCTAATGTTTTTTCAGAAGAAGATTTTGAGGAATTAAATGGAAATAATTAGAAAAGCGGCGGTTGCCGGAATGTTCTATCCCGCTTCCCCGCAAAGCCTGAAAGAGCAGATTGATTTCTTTTTGAAAAATTCGGAATCGGAAATAACCGCGAAAAATATTGCCGGAATTATTGCTCCGCACGCGGGATATATTTATTCCGGCGCTACGGCGGCAGCGGCTTACGCTTTGCTAAAAAACGGCGTCTATTCAAGCGTGGCAGTTATATCGCCGAGTCATCACGAATTTTTCGAAGGATGCTCGGTCTTTCCCGGAGATTATTACGAAACGCCCTTCGGGAAAATTAAAATCGATAAGGAATTATCCGAAAAAATTGTATCCGCAAGCCGGAATGTTTTTTTCGGCGCCGAAGGACACCGCGAGGAACACGCGCTGGAAGTCCATCTTCCTTTCCTTCAAACCGTATTGTGCGAGTTTAAACTTATTCCCATAATTATGGGAGATCAGAAAAGGGAAATAGTAATGGATTTAGCCGCCGCGCTTGCTGATTCAACAAACGACAAAACGCTTATTGTCGCCAGTTCGGACCTATCCCATTACTACGATAAAGGAACCGCGGATAAGCTGGATTCCAAAGTCGCCGACAGAATTAATAATTTCGATTTTGAAGGACTTTTGGACGATTTGGAAGTTAGAGCCTGCGAAGCCTGCGGCGGAGGTCCTGTTACGGCTATGATGAGCGCGTTGAAAATCCGAGGTAAAAATAACGCGCGGGTTGTCCGAAGATCCGATTCCGGCGACGTTTCAGGCGATAATAATCAAGTGGTCGGTTATCTCTCGGCTGTAGTTTATTAGAAGCTTTTGCGAAACTTCCTTTTGTCATATTGAGTTGTCCGGCGATGGGAAGGCTTAAGCAATCCAGTCATTCTGAGTCCCGCTCTTTGGGACGAAGAATCTGTTAAGCGAAAATTGAAAGAGATTATTTACTTCGAAGTAGCCTTAATACGGATACTATATATTCATAATAATGACAACTTGTCAGTTATTCAAAGACTTCTATTGTTGAATTTACAAATTAAATGATGACCCGAAAAAGGAAAATTATGAAAATAGCGCTCGTTCAGCAGAAAGCAGGCGGGGATATAAAATCAAACGTCAATAAAGGCGTTAACGCCGTAAAAGATGCGGCGGCAAACGCCGCCAATGTGATTTGCTTTTCCGAATTGGCTTTTACACCGTTTTATCCGCAGGAAAGAAGCTCCGGCGATAATTTGGAATTAGCCGAAGAAATTCCCGGCGGAATAACTAACGCGTTTTCCGGCTTAGCTAAGGATTTGGGCGTCGTTATTATTCTTAATCTTTTCGAACGGGCGAAAAAGAAAACGTACGACTCTTCGCCTGTGATTGATACAGACGGAAAAATTCTGGGCGTCACGAGAATGCTTCACATTACCGACTATGAGCTCTTTTACGAAAAAGATTATTATCATCCCGGCGATACCGGAGTAAAAGTTTACGACACAGAATTCGGACGCATCGGCGTTTCAATTTGTTACGACAGGCATTATCCCGAATATATGCGCGCGCTTGCTTTGGCTGGAGCCGAAATAGTCTTCATTCCCCAAGCTGGCGCAAAAGGCGAATGGCCTGAAGGTTTGTACGAAGCCGAAGTCAGAACCGCGGCGTTTCAAAACGGATATTTCACCGCTTTATGCAACCGAGTGGGTGAGGAAAAGCGTTTGGACTTTGCCGGAGAATCTTTTGTGTGCGACCCGAACGGCGGAATTATTGCCCGCGCGGGCGAGGGAACCGAAGAGATACTTTACGCAGATATCGATTTATCTGCGGTGGAATCTTCGCACGCGAAAAAATTATTTTTTAAGGATAGACGTCCGGAACTCTACAAGGAATGGTTTTCGAAATGATCGACTTTAACGGGTTCATTCAAATAGCGGGAATAATTAATAAAGAAGAAGCGGAGCTTGTTATCGCTTCGGGGGCAGAGTTTTTGGGTTTCCCGTTGAGATTGCCGGTTCACAAGGAAGATTTAACCGAGGAATACACCGCGGAAATAATTTCCGGTTTCCCCGAAGGAGTGCACGGCATTCTTATTACTTATCTTGATAAAGCGGAAGAGATTTTTGACCTGATGAGAAAATTAAACTGCGAAATTGTTCAGCTTCACGGCTCTATCGCTAAAGCGGAAATCGTTAAACTCAAAGAACTTTTGCCGGAAGCGGCGGTTATCAAAAGTCTTGTGGTGTCGGAAAATAATTTCGACGAACTCCGCGATACGGTGGAATTGCTATCCGGCGTTTGCAGCGCGTTTATTACCGATACGTTCGATCCGGCTACCGGCGCAAGCGGCGCCACAGGCAAAACCCACGATTGGAAAATAAGCCGAGAATTGGTTAAGCTTTCGCCCATTCCGGTTATTCTTGCCGGAGGGTTGAATCCTTCCAATGTAAAAGAAGCCATTATGAGCGTTAAACCGGCAGGCGTGGATGTTCATACAGGAGTGGAAAATTCGAATGGACGGAAATCCGCGCAAAAACTCGAAAAATTTATTCGGAAAGCAAAAGAAGCGTTTGAACTCGCAGGCGCTAAGTGACAAATTAGAATCTGCGTCGAAAAAATTTCATTTTAATTTCAGCGTTTAGCTTTAATCGTTAATCCCCGTTCAATCCGCATTTATTAATCATTTTGTGTAAGTTGCTTCTGTTTATTCCAATATGCTCCGCGGCTTTGGAAATATTGCTGTTGAATTTTTTCAGTAAATTCTGCAGGAATAATTTTTCCACTTCCCTCGAAGCTTTATCGGCGGTTTCTTTTCTCAGTTTATCCATCTCTCCCCATGTTTCCGGTATCTTTAATGAAGGTTCGCTTTTAATTAATTCGCTTTGTGAATAAAGTCTGGTCTCGGGCTGAAACAATAAGCGGGTTATATGGTTTTTTAATTCTCTTATGTTGCCGGGCCAATCGTGATCCATTATAGATTTCATTGTTTCTTCGCTAAATTGTTTAGGCGGAACGTTCAGTTCGTGCGATAGCGTTTCAATGAAATATTTTATAAGTTGAGGGATATCTTCTTTTCTTTCCCGCAAGGGCGGAACGTTAATTCTAAGAACATCCAGCCGGTAGAACAAGTCTTCTCTAAATTCGCCTCTGATAACGCAGTCTTTCAAATTTTTATTCGTAGCCGCGAGAATTCTGCATTTTGCTTTCAGCGTTCCGTTTCCGCCAACTCGTTCAAACTCTTTTTCTTGCAAGGTTCTTAGTAATTTCACCTGCACGTTGCGGTCCAATTCAGAAATTTCGTCAAGGAAAATCGTTCCGTCCTCGGCAATTTCGAACTTGCCTGGTTTTCTTTTTTCCGCTCCGGTAAAAGCGCCCCGTTCGTGTCCGAACAATTCGCTTTCCACAATATCTTTTGCAAGCGCCGCGCAATTAATCGCAATAAAAGGTTTATCCTTTCTGTCGCTTAATTCGTGTAATTTCCTTGCTACTAATTCTTTGCCCGCTCCGCTTTCGCCGGTGATAAGAACCGTGTTGCTGTTATCCGCAAGCGCCGCGATGCTTTCTTTAAGTCTTAACGTAGCTTGTGCGTCGCCTATAATATCCTTGAATTTATCTCCAATTTGCTCTTCGAAAAACTCTGTTCTGTATTTTAATATTCTCTCTTTCAGCGTTTTGTCGATTATAATTTTCAACTCGTTCAAATTTGGAGTTTTTGAAATGTAATCGGACGCGCCCAATTTCATTGCCTTAATAGCCGTTTCAATCGAGCTGTAATCTGTAATCATCAACGTAGGCATATCCGGTTCAATTCTTTTTATTTGTTTTAATATTTCTATTCCGTTTTCTTCCCCTTGGAACATTAGATCCAGCAAAATAACATCCGGATGTTTTATTTCCATCAGTCTGATGCCTTCTCTACCGTTGTTTGCGGAAATACAGTTGAAGTCGCCTTCAAGCAGCAAAACAAAGTCGGAAACGAATTCTTTATCGTCGTCAATTATTAACAATAATGGTTTCATGCTTTAATTCCTTTATTTATCTCAATTGTAAAAACGGTTCCTTGGGAAGGAGTGGAGGATTTCACATAAATTCTACCGCCGTATTTTTCAATCATACTTTTAGCTTGGTATAAACCTTCCCCCGTGCTGCCGCCGGTGGAAAAACCCCTTTCGAATATTTCTTTCCAGCTTTCTTTTTTTATTCCGTGTCCGGTGTCTGCAAAATCTATGTGAACTTTTGGCGTTACGCTTTTTATGACAATTGAAATCTCTTTTGTTTTGCATCCTTCAACCGCCCTAACAGCGTTAGTTATTAAATTATCTAGCGCGTCAATAAATTCATGCGGTCTAATTAATACAGTCCGTATATCGCTTTTTCTTGTTACGTTTAATTTTATTCTCTTTTGCGTCAAATCATTTTCGTAAAGCTCAATAAATTTATCAAGCACCTCGTAAATATCGCATGAAAAACCGGAATACACCGCGGTTCGCAAATCCACGATTAACGATTTTATCTTATCGAACTCGTTACTGCAGTCAATGAATTTATAATCCTCCATATTGCGCAATGCGTTTTTGTCTTTAATTCTTTTAAGAAACGATAAAACTCTATCAAACGACGCTTTCATCTCCTCGTTCCTAACCGCATCTAATTTAAGTTTTTCGTTCAGTTTAATTATTCTATCGATATTCACGCTCGTTAATTCCCAAAAGGTATCAATTCTGCTCATCAACTGAGTTAAGTATTTTTCCGAAGATAAATTCTCTTTAGAATAATTTTTAAAGAAAAGCTGCAGACTGTTCAAACTGCGCAGCGCCCATTCCCCGTGGGAAAAAGAGACTAACAACTGCAGCAGATCCTCTTCCATTTTTTCTTTGCTTTTAGAACCCAATTGTTTACGGGAAAAATAGAAAAACAAATGGGGAATAACCGCGCCGGTAAATGCCGTCGCAACCGGCAGCGCGTACTTAAGCAACAGACTTTCATTGTCGATTGTTAGGAATAGAATTATCCACGCAAGCGAAATATTAACGGAAATTAGCAGCGGTACTAATTTGTTGCTCCAATTATACTTTCTGTATCCAAGGCGAATGCTTGCGAATATTATCAATATTGAAACAAATATCA
>CAYNUJ010000158.1:0-1482 GCA_964400095.1 uncultured Melioribacteraceae bacterium | reverse complement strand
TTTCTGTATCCAAGGCGAATGCTTGCGAATATTATCAATATTGAAACAAATATCACAACAAAATATGCTTGTATTTCATGATTGATTACAACTCTAAAAATTTTACCCGGAAGCAAAAACAAAAACGCTTTCAATCCGCCCGCTTCACGAATAACGATAACGCTACCGGATTCAATATTTTCTTTTGTAATTCTTTCACCGCCATAAAACTGGACGACGGCTTTATATTTTTCGTTCTGTTTAACACCAAAATGAGCCGTTAAATCGGACTGCGTATAATAACCGAATTCTTCGCTGCCAATTTGCCTATATCCGATTAAAGAATCTTTTCTAAATAACCAAACCTTCGCTCCGATACCGTCCGCATTGCTTATAACTCCCTTCGGAATTATTTCGACGAAATTAAAATCTGCCGCATTATTTTCCCAATATTTATTGCCGCCGTAAGTTAGCTGATAAATATCAAGGTCGCCGTCTTTGTTCAAATCTGCAACACAGTAACGGCTTTGCGGATTACTTGAAATTTTATACTCAACGGTATTATCGACAAACTTTTTTCCGAGTTTATTAATAAGCAGCATAACCGAAGGTTCCGGAATGTCGTATGAGAGGAGCAAATCGGTAAAGCCGTCGTTATTGAAGTCGCCTGAATTTAAACTAATTCTCTGTGCGGTTCTATGTTTATTCAAAATCAAACCGTCTGTTAAAGAATTTGTAATATCCGAGAAATACCCTTCGCCGTTGTTATTCAATATTTTAAGCGGCTGCTGGTCGCCGGCAATAACAATGTCGAGGTCGCCGTCGTTATCGTAGTCGAAAGCCGCCGCCGCATAATCTTCCGAAAGAGAGTTTCCCGCTAAACGCTTTTCGCTTTCATCGGCAAAGCCGTCGTCCTTTTTCATCATCAGCTTTGTTTTGCGCCACTTATTTGTTACAAGCCAATCGTTCAATCCGTCGCCGTCAAAATCGGCAAAAACAGAAGAGGTGTTCCAATCGGAGGTTTCGGAAATATTGGAAGTGTCTAAACCCCAAACGGTTCCCCAGAATTTATTTATCAGAAAAAACACCGCGCCCGGATTGTCCTTATCACCGTAGTAAGCCGTTGCGGCAATATCCAAATCCCCGTCGGCGTCAATATCTGTAGGAGTTATAAAAATTCGCTGCGCTTTTGTTATTTTCGGAGGAAGATTAATCTCCGCGAGAAGTTCATATTTTTCTGAGCCGCTCGAATAAATTTTCACAATGGCGTTTTCCGGTCCGTCTGTAAGGAGAAGAATATCTTTCGAGGAATCGCCGTTAAAATCCGCCCCCCGTATTTGAATAATACTCGTCTTTTTATCCGAACGAATAATGTCGCTTTGCAATTCGAACGGTCGGTCGGTGCGGTTCTTAAAGAAATCTATTTGCCATCGGCGGTTAAACGAAACCAGACAAACGTCCGGGAAATAATCCCCGTCGAAATTATCCGTTATTCCGAATAAA
>CAYNUJ010000157.1:0-7266 GCA_964400095.1 uncultured Melioribacteraceae bacterium | reverse complement strand
ATTAGCCGACGGCAAAATCGGCTGGCTGCCGAAGAATGTTTTCAAGGTTATTTAACCTAAACAAATCTTTTATCTTCGTTCGCTATTTTTATAATAAACAAACACGAAGGGCTGTAAGTACTATAAAACAAAAACGATAACAAACTTAATGAAAACCCCGAAGGGGTGGAATTATTATAACACAACTAATGGAAACCATACTCAAACTCTGAAGGAGTGACATATCATGGTTTTTGTCTTGGATTCCCAAAGCCGAATCAATTAAGATCATTCTTTTCTCCGACCGGAACTTTCCATTTACAAAAAATATTATTATCTTGAAATGCAAATAAGACGTTTGGTATAAATTATGAATAAAACGCTCAATTATTATATATTATTCTTTTCCTTCGTAGCCGCGTTTGTTACTGTTAGTTTTGTGATATCCGGAATACAGCCGGAATATTCGACGATTGGGAACGAGGAATTAATGAACGAAAAAGGAAACTCTGCTTCCGAAAACGAGCATTGTCCCTGGGTTAAAAAACACTACAAAAAACATAACCGCACAGACGAACAGAAAAAAGCCAAATATCTTCCCGTAAACTTAAACACAAAAGCCCCGGTTAAAATAATTTAGCGCTCATAGATTTTAATTTCATTTTTCTTTTTATGATATTTCTTAATTGCTTTGTAGAAATTATAATGGAATTATATGGACGCGAAAAAATATAATAATATTAAACTTGCCATTGGTATTTCCGAAACGGTCTTGACTTTCGTATTTCTTCTTCTGCTAATGGTATCGGGTTACAGTTCCGGACTTGTGAAACTATTAGAAAATTATTTTGTGAATAAATATTTTATATTTATCTCATTCTCAATTTCAGTCGGTTTATCTGCATCATTTATTTTCTTTCCGTTAAAATATTATTCCGAATATTATCTCGAACATAAGAACAATTTATCGAATCAAACATTTTTCCGTTGGATAGCTGAAAATTTAAAAGGAGCTTTAGTCGGAGGAGCAATCGGTATTCCGGTACTGCTTCTTTTTTATTATTTCTTAAATGTATTGGGCAATAATTGGTGGTTCTTTTTCGCATTGACTCTTTTCTTTTTCAGTGTAATTCTTGCGCAAGTTGCTCCCGTTGTAATTTTACCTCTTTTTTATAAAATTACTCCCATAGCTAACGAAACCTTGATACAAAAAATTAAGGAACTCGGTAAAAGCGCCGGACTGAAAGTGGAAAATGTTTACTCGTTTAATATGAGTAAGAACACCAAAAAAGCGAACGCTATGTTCACCGGATTGGGAAAAACGAAGAGGATAATTCTGGGGGATACGCTGCTGAATAATTTCAGCGACGACGAAATTGAAACAGTTCTTGCTCACGAGACAGGTCATTATAAAAAAAAGCATATAGTGAAAAACATTTTACTTAGTACTGCTTTCAGTTTCGTAACGTTTTATTTGATCGCGATGCTTTACAATATCTCAATCGGCTGGTTCAATTTCAATTCTATTACAGAAATTGCCGCAACGCCTTTATTAATTTTATGGGGAATGCTGATTGGATTAATAACAACGCCTCTGTCAAACATGTTGAGCAGAAAATTTGAATATCAAGCGGATGAATACGCAGTGAATGAAACAAATAAACCCGAAATATTTATAAATACTTTGAATAAATTAAATGATCAGAATTTAGGCGATAAACAACCTCATCCCTTAGTTGAATGGTTCTTTCATTCTCATCCGTCAATAAAGAGAAGAATTGAATATATTAGGGATATGAAAATTTCAGAATTATGAAAATGAAAAAGTTAATAATCAGCATATTCGCAATTGCCGTTTTCTCGATAACTTCTTGTACATTCGACGGCGGAACTAATACTATTGTCCAAAATAATTTGCGAACTCCTCACACTCCCGTGCCTTCCAACGGCGCCGTTAATCAGCCTTTAGCTCTGGCGCTTAAATGGAGCGCACAAGATGCCGTTCTGTTCGACGTTTATTTCGATACCGTTAATCCTCCGCTGACTATTAAATACAGCGACGTGGATACCTCCAAATCGGTTGTAGTTGCGGGATTGAAAAAAGAGACTACTTATTATTGGAAGATAGTAGCTAAGTTTAACGACGGCAGCAAACTAAGCGGTCCGGTGTGGAATTTTTTAACGGCATCGGCGGCTACGGGAAGCGGCGGATTCGTATTGGTTGAGCACCAGCTTTACACGGAACTTCCGCACATTATAAATATTTTATTCCAAGTTGTTGACATGAACGGAAAAGGGGTCGATAATCTTACTGCATCCGATTTCGAATTGCTCGAAGACGGAGAGAAAATTGACCAGTCGGAATCGGAGCTTCAAATATTAAAAAGGGATCAGACTCCTTATGAACTTCGGACAATTTTGATGCTGGATAACAGCGCGAGTCTTTCTAATAATTTACCGGATATTAAAAACGCCGCGCTCGATTTTGTGAACAATTTAGTCGCGGGACAAACGGTCGCCATTTACAAATTTTCCGAGCAGGCGGTTCTGCTTCAGGATTTTACAAGCAGCGTTTCTCTTCTGACGGCGGCTATTAATTCTATTACGGCGGGATTCGCGTCAACCGATCTTTACGGAGCAATAATTACCGGCGCTTCAAGGATGCAAGACAGTTTCGACATAAACAATATTGTTCAAAGCGCTATGATTGTATTTACCGACGGGAAGGATACTCAGGGAAGCAGTACGCTGAGCGCGGCTACATCGGCTATCAGCGGCAAAAAAGTTTATACCGTTGGATTAGGCACAAACATCGATCCCGTTATACTCGGAATGCTCGGAACCGCGGGTTTTTATTCAATTACAAATGTTTCCGACCTTTCCTCTACTTTCCTGTTAATCGGGCAGGAACTTAACCAATTCGCGAACAGTTTTTATTGGTTGCGCTACCGCAGCCCCAAACGCGGGAATTTCAATCATACGCTTACATTGCAGATATTGAATAATAAGAATGTCGGCGCTGGTTCTTTCATTAGCGATAATTTTAACAGCGGCGGATTTTTCTCCATTTCCCCCGGGCTTTATTTTAATTCAAGTTCTTCAAGACCGGAGGGAGTTGATACGGTTTATCTTTTCATCGGATCGGGTTCACAGGTAGTTAAAGCATCGGCATACCTTGTGAGCAATCCTTCGTCGTTTAGCTGGAGCGCGCCGGATACCAACATCGCAAAACTTTCGGTTTTTTCCACCGATAATTCGAAAGCGACTCTATTCCCCGGAAACAGCAAAGGCGTCACTTCCACTCTGGTATCCGATTTGAACAACACAGGCGTTTCTAAAAGATTATATATAAAAGTGAATTAAGGAATTAATTATGTCGGTCGGCAGAAAAGAAATTGAATACATCGCGTCGTTAGCAAAGTTAAAATTAAACGAAGATGAGATAAAAAGTTATACCGAAGATTTGAGTCAGATACTCGATTATATTAATAAATTAAACGAATTGAATACGGATAACGTTGAACCCTTGTCGTATCCGATTGAACTTTCCAACGTTTTGCGCGAAGATATTCTCCGCGAGTCGCTCGATAGAGAACTCGCTTTAAAAAACGCGCCGAGAGCAGACGAGCAATTTTTTAAAACGCCGAAGGTTATTAAGCAGGGTTAGCGGAAAATGATCTTAGGCGTAATTCCCGCGAGGTACTCTTCTTCCCGATTAATGGGCAAACCTTTAGCGATGATAGGCAATAAGCCGATGATTTGGCATACCTACATGAAAGCTTCCGAAAGCAAATTACTGGACGATATTTTAATAGCCGTTGACGATAAGCGCGTTTACGACGCGGCTAAAAGTTTCGGCGCGAGAGTTAAAATGACTCCGGAAAATATTCCCTCCGGTTCCGATAGAATAGCTTACGCTGTTAAAAATATGAAATCCGTTGATATTGTAGTCAACATTCAAGGCGACGAGCCGTTTATTAAAGGCGAAATGATCGACGAAGCGATTGAACCGCTTCTCTTCGATAAGGAAGTGGAAGTATCAACTTTAGCCAAAAGAGTTGCCACCGTCGAGGAATTGAAATCCGCTTCAATTCCCAAAGTTGTTTTTGATTATAATAATTACGCTCTTTATTTCTCGCGTTCTCCCATTCCCTTCGTTAGAGACGTCAGAACTAATTATGAGAAAATTAAAAAAGCGGAAATATATAAACATGTGGGAATGTACGTTTACCGTAAAGAGGCTTTGATGAATTTCACTTCGTTTAAACCGACGGATTTGGAACTGACGGAAAAACTTGAACAGCTTCGTATGCTTGAAAATGGAATGAAAATTAAAGTTGTTGTAACGGAGCATGAGAGTTTTTCCGTTGACACTCCGGAAGACCTCGAACGGGCGCGGCAAATTTACGATAAACTAATTTCATTATAGACTGAAAGCATGAAAGAACCGGGACGAATTAAAATAGCCGCAACTCCCACTCCGATAATCCAATCGAAATTCGGCGCGGCAAAATTTTTAATTAAGCGGGACGATTTAACCGGGCTCGAGTTATCCGGCAATAAGATCAGAAAGCTTGAATATCTCCTTGCCGACGCGGTTAAACAAAAAGCCGATTATATTTTTACCTGCGGAGGAGAGCAGTCGAACCACTGCCGCGCATCGGCAATAGCCGCCGCGAGTCTTGGATTAAAATCAAAGCTTTTTCTCTGGGGTAAAGACAGGGTAAATGCCTCCGGCAATTTATTTTTCGATAAATTAAGCGGAGCCGAATTTCAATTCCTGTCTAAAGAGGAATACTCGCGCGTGGATGAAATAATGCTTCAGGAAAAACTTAAATTTGAAAAGCGAGGAAAAAGGCTTTACAGCATTCCCGAAGGCGGCTCTTCCGAACTGGGCATTTGGGGATATATAAATTTTGTCCGCGAGCTGAAAGAGCAGGCGGGCGCGAAAAAAATTAAAGGAATTTTGACCGCGTGCGGCAGCGGGGGAACGACATCCGGATTGATTATCGGTTCGCTTTTATATGATTTTCCGTTGAAAATATTTGCCGTGAACGTTCTTTACGACAAAGAAACAATTGAGAAAAAAATTTATTCTCTCGTAGAGCGCACGATTGATAAGTTTAAGCTGAAATTGAAAATGAACGCTTCCATGCTTTGCGTTGTTGACGGGTATTCAGCGGAGGGATACAAACATATTGAAGATAAAAAAGTGGAAACAATTGTAGATTACTTCCGCCAATCCGGAATACTACTTGATCCGGCTTATACGGGTAAAGCGTTTTGCGCTTACGATGATAATTTTCTTAAAGGAAGGAAAAGAAACAATATCCTTTTTGTACATACCGGAGGATTGTTCGGCGTGTTTGGCAAAAGCGGACAGTATTTAAAAGCCGCGCGATAGCTTTACTTTTTAATCGATTGGCTTTATTTTAGGAATAGTTTTTATGCAGGAGTAGAAATGGAAAGACCTATTAGAGTTTTAGTGGCGAAGGCAGGATTAGACGGACACGATAGAGGCGCGAAAGTGGTAGCGGCGGCGCTTAGGGACGCCGGAATGGAAGTGATTTATACCGGACTGCGCCAGACTCCGGATATGATTGTGAACGCCGCAATTCAGGAGGATGTGAACGCTATTGGCGTAAGCCTTTTATCGGGAGCGCATATGACCATTTTCCCCCGGATATTGGATTTGATGAAAGATAAGGAAATGGACGACGTTCTCCTTTTCGGAGGAGGAATTATTCCGGAAGAGGATATTTCAAAATTGAAAGAAATGGGCGTCGGAGAACTATTTACTCCCGGTTCTTCCACAAAAGATATAATTACTTATATTAATAAATGGGTCGGCGAACACGCGGAATTTTGAAATACTGCGACTTTGTTATTTGTCCCTTGATATTTTCTTTTCGTCATGAGCGTTTTTAAATAATAGTCTAATCCTTAGTGTTTTTACGAAATAATTTGAATGTTTCGTTAACTAATGATAAAATAGGAAGTAAATAATTTAATAAAATAACAACCGCTTTTTTATTATGTGTTTTAATCCTTTATCGGACACTGGAGAATGAAAAACATTAAATATTATATCATTTCAGTCATTTCAATTTTTCTAATTTATTCATGCTGCCCAAGCCAATCTACAGTAAAAAAAATTAAACCGAGCGCAAGTAATACAAAAAACAAACTTGTCAATCTTACATTCGACGATTTGCCGTTTGCGACAAATAACGAATTTCTCAAAGACGAAGATAAAAAGAAACTCTTTTCCCATATTGTAAAAGTTTTTAAAAAATATAATATTAAAGCTACGGGGTTTTTGATTGGCGGAAAATACGATTCGAGCTGGTTCCCGTATATGAAGCAGTTTCTAATAGACGGACATACGCTTGGGAATCATACTTATTCTCATTACAATTCCAACGAACATACTGCCGAAGAATATATTGATAATATTGCGCAATGCGACAGCGTTTTGGCTGATATAGTTAATAATACGTTATCGTCTTTAAATTTGGCTTTCAGCCCGGGAAAGGTAACATCCCGGAAGGGAAATAATAAAATGCTGTATCCGTCGCTTTCTCTTTCGGACAAAAAAGAAATTAAGAATATTTTAACCGCGGATAAAAAGAAAATAGAGAAGTTGAACGAATTAGATATAAACATTATCTGGAAGTATTTCCGCTATCCATATCTTAATCGGGGCGAAACCGAACAAAAAAAAATGACAATATTATCCGCTCTCGATAATTTGGGATATAAAATAGCTCCGGTTACAATCACCTCCAACGACTGGAGATTCAATCCGAGATACGAAACCGCGTATATAAACAAAGACAGTACTGAAATGGCGCAGATTGCCGGACTTTATCTTTCAAGAATCAAGAGAGAATTGTTCAATTCCGAAGACTACTCTCAAACTACATTCCACCGCGAGGTTAAACAAATAATGCTTTTTCACCTGAATGTGATTAATTGTCTGCAGCTCGAAAATATAATAGAATTAATGCTTGCCGAGGGATATCAATTCGTCGAACTCGACAACGCTCTCGACGATGAACTCTACCAAATGGCTGACGGTTACAGCGGTTCTTACGGAGTGCCTTGGCTATACAGGGCGAAGCGAATCCGCAGCATTAAAAAGTAATTCGCTCATTACGGAATTATTAATTTATCAGGATTTGCCGTTAAGATTACTTTTCAATTAATTGTATTCCGACCAACTTTTAATTTGCAAATCCTCTTCGGAGTAAATTAAGAGCGACTTAAAAAATCTTTTGGCTATCT
>CAYNUJ010000156.1:0-7314 GCA_964400095.1 uncultured Melioribacteraceae bacterium | reverse complement strand
CATCCATTCATCCTAAGTCAATTCCAAGTTTCCCATCCTCAAAGCTCGCAGAGTCTTTGGACATCTTCGGACATTCATACCAAGTCTATATCAAATCCGCGCATCCATCCATACCAATCCTATATTTTAATCCGACAAAGATCAATTCGTCCCCATAATATCGCTCAGAAAGTGGAGTGCGGGAGATTCGGAACGCTCCATAATAATTTTCATTACACTCGTAAGCGGAATTGAAAGCACCATCCCAACTACGCCCCAAATGTATCCCCACAATAATAAGGAGAGAAGAACAACGAGCGGATTAATGCCCAAGCGCTTTCCCATTATTTTCGGCTCAATTATATTGCCTATTATGTTTTGTATTCCGATAATTATTAAAGCGACTGCGAGCATCTTTCCGAAAGATTCATACTGAACAAGCGCCATAAGAGACGGCAATAATACGGCAATGATTGAACCGATAGTGGGAATAAAATTCAAAAGAAAAGTGAGCACAGCCCAAACCACTAAAAAATCAATCCCGAAAAACCATAAAACAACGGCGACAAGAAAACCAACCGCAAGACTGATGTAAAATTTAGTCGCGAGATATTTCTGAATTTGCGATGTAATATCTCTAAATGTTTTTTCCACGTACTCTTCTTTTTCTTCTCTAATTGAGTCGGAACGGACATCCCTCGTTCCGCTTGAATGAAGCTGAATGTATCTTTTCTTTACAACTTCGTACAATCTTTTGTGCCCCGTACTTACAAAAATGAAAAAGAACAAAACAAAGAAACCTCCGGAGACGAGAGTGATAGTAGAGTTAAACAATCCTCCTGCAATTCCGCCGTAGTCCAATCCGCTGAGATATTCTTTCATGTTAAAATTCATAAAAAACGGGTCGGTTAATCCTATTGAAGAAGCGCTGTTACTTATAATGTGATTTAATTTTTGCTCATAAAATGGAAGTTGTTCGCCAAACTTGCTGAAGGAACCGATTATTATTCTCGAAATTCCAAAAATAAACCCGATAATAATTGAAAGGTCAACTATCACCGTTATAAATTGAGGAATCTTATATTTTTTAAGCCAGTCGTTCAGAGGTTCGAAAATAAAATAGAGCATATAAGCAATAATTAGAGGAATTATGATACTCTGAAGTTCAATCAATACGAACGCGCTGACTACCGTTCCGATAATTACAATGAATATTTTTACTGTTGAGTCGAAATAATATTCTTTCATAGCATTCCGAATTTTGATGTGATTAAAATATCAATAATATTTGAAAGATAATAAAAAAATAATGCGTAAAGGAAACTTATGTTAAAAGGTTTACTAATAATAATTGTGCTGTTAAGTTGGGGAATCGGTTCAACTTTCGGGCAGTCTAAAAAAACATCCACCGTTGTACATCCGGAATGGAGCGGGAACGCCTCTATATACGAAGTAAATATCCGGCAATATACCGGTGAAGGAACATTCGCCGCATTCGCTAAGCATTTGCCGAGATTAAAAAAATTAGGCGTTAAAATATTATGGTTTATGCCAATTAACCCAATTGGGGAACTGAACAGAAAAGGAACGCTCGGCAGTTATTATTCGGTTAAGGATTACAAAGCCGTTAATCCTGAATTCGGTACAATCGACGATTTCAAAGAACTTGTAAAAAAAATCCACTCGATGGGAATGTATGTAATAATCGACTGGGTAGCCAACCATACCGCTTGGGATAATGTGTGGACAAAAACCCATCCGGAATTCTACAACAAAAATAGGAATGGTGAATTTTTTCCTCCCGTAAAAGGCTGGCAGGATGTTATCGATTTGAATTACGACAACAAACCTCTTTGGGAGGCGATGATTGACGCGATGAAATTTTGGGTCGTGCAATGCGATATCGACGGATTCAGATGTGATGTTGCCGCTATGGTTCCGACAGAATTCTGGAATAAAGCCAGGGCTGAACTCGATAAACTTAAACCGATATTTATGCTAGCCGAAGCGAGCGAACCCGATCTGCACGAGCACGCTTTCGATATGACTTATAATTGGGAATTAAAAGATTTAATGAACGACATTGCCGCCGGTAAAAAGAATGCAAAGCATCTATTAAAGCATTTCAACAAAGAGCGTAAAAAATATCCCGAAAATTCATACAGAATGAACTTTACAACTAATCACGATGAAAATTCATGGAACGGAACGGTTTACGAAAGATTGGACGGAGGAGCCGCCGCTTTCGCCGTTCTTACGGCAACTGTACCCGGGATGCCGCTTCTGTATAGCGGGCAGGAAGCCGGATTGAATAAAAGGTTAAGCTTTTTTGATAAGGATACAATTGAATGGAAGCAATCTGAATTAGAAAATCTATACACAAAATTGTTTAGATTGAAATTAAACAACAAAGCTCTCGCCAACGGTTCTGCAGGGGGGAAAATGATTCCTTTAATAAAAAACCGCCGGTCGGATGTGTTTGCCTTTATCAGGAAAAAGAATTCCGACGCTGTTCTAGTTGTATTGAATTTATCGAGTTCGAATCACGAGTTTAAAATTAAGAATTCGGAAATCAACGGAAATTATTTTGATCTTTTCTCGGAGAAAAAAATAAATGTTTATGATTCCTTAGATTTGAAGCTGGAGCCTTGGGGATATAAAATTTTGATTTATGATTCAGTTTCAAAAAAATGACGAACAAAAACCTCTGAGTTTATTAGCGTTTTATTAGCCATCGAGAAATTAAATATTGTCGGAAATTTTACAAATTTTGTAAAATAAGAATGATATTTTTAGGAAAACAAAGAAAATTTAAATATGGGAAATTATTATGAAAGCAATATGGAACGGCAAAGTAATTGCAGAAAGCGATAACACACTTAGACTGGAAGGAAATCATTACTTTCCTTTGAACGCAATAAATAGAGAATATTTGAAATCTTCAAACACTCAAACCGTATGCCCGTGGAAAGGGGAAGCGAGTTATTTTTCAATTGAAGTTGACGGCAAATTAAATGAAGACGCGGCATGGTATTATCCGCATCCCAAAGATGCCGCAAAAGAAATAACAGACTACGTAGCCTTTTGGCGGGGAGTGCAAATAATTAAATGATACGATGTTGTATCACAAACATTTTTGAAAAATCCGGTTACTTTGCCGGATTTTTCTGTTTATATTCGGTCCATTCATTTAATTAAACAATCTGTTCCCTTGACATTTTCACGTCAAATGCATATATACGGTTCAAATAATTTGAAGAAAATGACAGAAACTCAAATACAAATAAATTATACACTTCGCTCTTCTATTTACAACTCAACCCGGAATTATCTCTATTCCGAAAAATTCATCTGTTCTTAAATATTATTTTAAGATTAATTAGCATATTACGTGTTAGGTTGAATTGTGTAGTTTGCAAATTGGAGAAATTGAATATGGTATAGAGAATTACAAAGAAAAAAGCACACACTAAATCACTCACAAATTAAGGAGGAGTACTCTAATGAGACGATACTCTATTTTTTCTATACTCTTCTTTCTATTTATCGGTATGCTTAATGCCCAACAGCTTGAAATAAGCGGGAAAGTGTACGATAAAGAAACGAAAGAAATTTTGTTTGGCGCCAATATAATGATTAAAGGCACAAACTTGGGTACGGTTACAGATATCGACGGAATATTCGATATTAAACTGCCCAATTTCAAAAAGGCTACGCTGGTTATTAGCTATGTAGGCTATAGCACAGTGAGCATAGAAGTAAAAGAGAGCCGGCATGATCTGTCGATTGGTTTGAAACCCGATGTTTTGAAAACTTCGGAAGTTGTTGTTTCGGGTTTAGCCTCTTCGGTCAAAAAAGAAAATGCCGCTAATTCTGTGGCTACAATATCGGCTAAGGAATTAACCGAAGTTCCGACTCAAACTTTAGACGGCGAACTTTCGGGTAAATTTGCCGGCGTTACAGTAAGCGCTAACTCCGGTGCGCCAGGCGGAGGCTTCTATGTTAATTTACGCGGCGTTACAACAATTAATGGTTCCAGTCAGCCCCTTTATGTGTTGGATGGCGTTATCCTCGATAACTCCGCAACACAATCCGGCGTTAATGCCGTTACCAAAGCTACAGGCGGCGGAAGCACTAATTTTCAGGATAACCCGGTAAACAGAATAGCCGATCTGGTTCCCGACGATATTCAATCGATGGAAATATTGAAAGGCGCGAGCGCGGCGGCTATTTACGGAGCCAAAGCTTCTAACGGCGTTATTATCATTAATACCAAACAAGGCAGAGCCGGAAAAGCCACTTTTTCCTACCGCCAGCAATTCGGTTTTAATGAAATATCTAATAAAATCGGAAGCAGAAAGTTCACAGCCGAAACCGCTAAAAAGTTCTTCGGCGACGCCGGTTTAACTGAATTTAAAAAAGGCAAAACCTACGACCACGAAGACGAACTTTACGGCGATAAAGGCTTTATCAATCAAACTTCGGTCGGTATCGGCGGGGGAAGTCAAAATTCCACTTATTATATTTCCGCGTTTCACCGCAACGACCAAGGAATTATTAAAAATACCGGTTATTCCAAACAATCGGTAAGGTTGAACTTAACTCATAGACCTTCGGAAAAAGTTGAAGTAAAAGTATTTGCCAATTATATTCGTTCGAGTTCCGATAGAGGATTAACGAATAACGATAACAGCGGCACTTCTTTCGGAATGGCTTTGACAGCTACTCCTACGTTCTTGAATCTTCAGCCTACAAACGGAGTATATCCGGAAAACCCATTCGTTTCCTCAAATCCTCTGCAGACTGCGGCGTTAATGACTAATAACGAATTGGTAAACCGTACAATTGTTTCGACTACTACAAAGATAAATTTGATCAGAACAGCTACCCAACTACTCGATTTTACATTAATCGGCGGACTCGATGTTTATTCGCAGGTCAATAAAGCGATTTTTCCCCGCGAACTCCAATTCGAAAAAGCCAGCAGTCAGCCCGGTACTTCGGTGCTCGGCGAAACTAACTCGGAATCTAATAATTTATATTTAAACTTAATCCACAATTATTTCTTAAGCGAAGATGTAAATTTTAGAACCGCTTTAGGACTTCAGTTAGAAAACAGAAACCTAAATCATACACTTTCCGTTGGACAGGATTTGATAATCGGTCAGGAAAACGTTGATCAGGCAGCCAGCGTGACAGTTCAGCAGGATAGAATAATCCAGCATGACCGCGGGTTCTTTGTTCAAGAAGAAGTAAGCTGGAAAGACATTTATTTCTTCACGGCGGGAATTAGAGGCGACGCCAGCAGTTCCAATGGAAATGTTAGTAAATATTTCTTATTCCCCAAAGCGTCCGCTTCCGTAAGATTATCCAAATTTGATTTTTGGACTCCTTTTAGAGCCATAGTTTCGGAATTTAAAATTAGAGCGGCATTCGGACGCACGGGAAATTCTCCTATTCCCGGAGCAAAATATACTACTTTCGTTCCTTCGAATATCAGTGGAAACGGCGGACTTTTAATCGGAGCTAGAAAAGGCAATCCTAATATTGAGCCTGAAAAGACTTCCGAAATTGAAGTCGGATTCGACGCTACTTTTATGGACGACCGCGGAACGTTCGAGTTTTCATATTACAACCGCGACATTAGCGATTTGATCTTATTCCGGAACCTTCCTCCATCTTCCGGTTATTCTCAGGAAGTTATAAACGGCGGAAAAATGAGTACTTGGGGTATTGAAGCTTCATTAAGCTGGTCGGTATTTCATTCTTCCGATTTTTCATGGTTAACAAGATTTAATTTCTACAAGACACAATCTACAATAGATCAATTGGATGTTCCCGCGTTCAATACAATCGGATTCGCCGATGTTTTGGGAAGATTCAGAGTTGAAGAAGGCAAATCGGCTACGCAGATTGTCGGTTTGGAAAACGGCGTGCTGACACAGCTCGGCGACGAAACGCCCGATTTTCAATTGTCTTGGATCAATAACTTCAAGTGGCATCGATTTGATGTGAACTTTTTGTGGGATTGGAAGCAAGGCGGAGATATTATAAATCTTACGAGACTATTGACCGACCTTTTCGGCACATCAGCCGATTTAGATACTGAAGAAGGAAAAGCGAGAGCCGCAGCCTTCGGTAAAACCACACACCAGCTTGTTGAGGATGGAACTTATCTTAAACTCAGAGAAATTAATTTAGGATATACGTTCAAAAAAGAAACTGTTCAAAGTTTCTTTGGCGGACTCTTTTCACGTTTCAGATTAGGCGTGTCGGGCAGAAATTTACTTACTTTCTCTAAATACAGCAGTTACGATCCGGAAGTAAGTAACTTCGGTAACAGGTCTATCGGTCATTCCATAGAAGTTACTCCTTTCCCTGCATCAAGAAGCTATTATTTTAATATATCGTTAGGATTTTAATCGGGAGAAAAATTATGAAAATTAAAAAATTAAATAGATTATTTCGTTTTTCGGTATTCGCTTTCTTGGCTGCCGGAACGGCGTTATTAATCTCCGGTTGTGAAAAACTGGATTTTGTTGACCCTAACGGTCCTAGTCTGCAGCAGACTACAACGCAGACGTTAGTGACCGGAATTGAATCGACTCTGAGATTGGATTATGAATTTTACATCAGAGACGTTTCGGTAATAGGAAGAGAAGCATATTATTTGGAACCCGCCGACCCGCGTTACACCGGCACATTAATGGGTAAAGACGGCACGCAGATTGATCCGTCGGGATTCCTTTTGAACAGAACATGGACATCAAGATACAGAGTAATTCGAAATTGCAATATTTTGCTGGAAAAAGGCGGTAAAGGCGCTTCGGGATTCGCAAAAACGATTATCGCCTATCAATTATTGCTGAATCTGAATCTTACTTATAATAACGGTATTAGAGTTAATGTTGCCGGCGAAACTCCGGGACCGTTTGTTACTAAAGATGCGGCTTTAACATTTATATCAAAGTTACTCGACGAAGCCGAAACGGATTTGAAAGCCGCAGGCTCTTCATTCGGATTCCAATTATCGAACGGGTTTGCGGATTTTTCTACGCCCGCCGATTTTCTTAAATTTAACCGCGGTATAAAAGCCAGGGTGGCGCTATACCAAAAGGATTACAACACGGCGCTCACCGCGTTATCGGGTTCTTTTCTGGATTTAGCCGCCCCGCTGAGCAAAGGCGTTTATTTGGATTTCGGAACCGGATCGGGCGATCAGCTTAATCCGATTTACGAAGTCCCCGACGCTTCGAATATCAAATTTTTTGCTCATCCTTCTTTTGTAACCGACGCTGAAGCGGGAGATACAAGAGTCGCGGCAAAAACATTCAA
>CAYNUJ010000155.1:5626-7340 GCA_964400095.1 uncultured Melioribacteraceae bacterium | reverse complement strand
GTGCCTCTGTGTAATGTTTTTTGTTGCGCGAAGAGCCACGGAGAAAAATATTATTCATCCAAATCCCTATCGGAATTTTCATTAAAGAGCAATTTAAGATCGGTAGTAATATGTTTATTTTTATATTCTTTCAATTCGTTCATTGCCATTAATTTATTTAATACATTTTTAAGTTCAAAATCGAAAATTTCCAATTTAGAAATACCTTCGATGTTATTTTCTTGCTCAAAATGTTCTTCCAATTCCGTTCTAAACTCAAGCAGATAATTCATATAATTAAAAACAATATCGTTTACTGTCTCAAGCGTAGCTTTCATCGAATCAAATTCGGCTTTACGCTTTGTAAGATTTCTTTGAGCGGTGACGTCGTTCATAGTTAATAATAAATGAGTGTTTTTCCCTTTCAAATCACGAATGGGCGAAATAGAAAAAAGAGCCCAAATCTTCCCCCCGTTCTTTTTATAAATTAACGCGCTTACTTCCCCGTTTTCCGTATTTTGGATTAAAGAATTAAGCGCTGAGATTTTATCTTCGGAAGTTTCAGAGCCGAATAAGAAGTCCAGCTGTTTATCCAATATTTCTTCTTTGTCAAATCCGGTTAACTTTAAGAATCCGTTGTTCGCGTAAACTATCGGTCTTTTTTCTCCGTACGCGTCAAGTATAATCACCCCTTGCTTTGTTTCCATCAGAAATACAAAAAGAATATTTAAAAACTTTTCGTAGGATAATTTTGCTTTCATTTGATGATCTCCTTTTTTGTTTGGGTGTTTTCTCCCATTGCGCTGAATTTTTGAACGAAGAATCCTACTATTAATGAGAATAAAATGGTAACCATTGTTAACGCTACGGTGAATTTTAATCCGAAATAGAGAATCATTACCGGAAGCAGATGCAGTTTAATTGATCTGTTGTAAATAAAGACAGCTATTAGTTTATTCGACATTCCGCTTTTTCTTAAATCCTTTAATAACGGATACCATATATAAACCGAGCCGACTGAAATTATTCCGGATAATATTGCGAAAATATATCCTTTAAAACCCGATTGTTCGCCGAGATATATTTTTACGATTTCCGGCTTGATAAACCAAAAGTTAATAAACATAACAATGAAAACAATTATTAGAAACGGCGCAATCTGAATAATAAGCGCGAGGAATTTTCCGACTGATTTTTCAAACAGCGCGCCGTCAATAAAAAAAAGAACTACGTAACCGACTGTAATAACCGCTAATACAATTAACGGCACAATGCTTATTGAACTGTTTTTATTTTGCTTCATAATATGTAACCGATTATAATTCCAATTACAATCGCTCCGATAAACGAGGTCAAATTTCTAATTATTGCAAAGCGTTTTCCCAAAAAGAAAGACTCCGCCGGTAATTGAATTATTCCAACCGTAACCCACGAAACAATAAAAGCCGTAACGGCGACAATCCCAACGCCGTTGTTCAGCAGACCGTCTGATATTACGTAACTCACTATCGGATTACCAAGCGATACGCTGCCGAAAACTGCGGCAATTAAGGGATCTAAAAATATGTTCCCCGAAAAAATCTTTTTATAAGATTCCACCGGAACAATTGCCTGAACAAAAGCGACAATCAGCAAAACCGAGATAATAATCGGAATAACAAACCTAAACGCATTCCACGTTTTGTTTAATACTATTTTGAATTTATTTTTTACTTCCTTCAATTTATCATTTCCC
>CAYNUJ010000155.1:4057-5526 GCA_964400095.1 uncultured Melioribacteraceae bacterium | reverse complement strand
TTTGTTTAATACTATTTTGAATTTATTTTTTACTTCCTTCAATTTATCATTTCCCCAAATAACTCAGTGTATCTCCGTGTAATTTCTTCCTTGCTACACGGAGTGCCACTGAGGTTTCACGGAGAACCACGGAGTTTTTTCCTCTGTGTATCTCCGTGCCTTCTCTGTGTGTCTCCGTGTAATTTCTTTTGTTTCACGGAGTTATTTATTTAAAATATTTCTCTCTTAATTTTATCGCTACGTTAACGAGAGAGATCAAAACCGGCACTTCCACAAGCGGACCGATAACCGCCGCGAAAGCTTCGCCTGAATTTATTCCGAATACCGCAACCGCAACGGCTATTGCAAGTTCAAAGTTGTTGCTTGCAGATGTAAACGAAAGCGTTGCAGTTTTCGGGTAATCCGCTCCGAATTTTCTGCCCATATAAAATGAAACGAAAAACATTATCACAAAATAAAGTATCAACGGGATTGCGATTAAAACTACATCGTATGGTATCGAGACAATCAATTCGCCTTTTAACGAAAACATAACCACAATTGTAAACAGGAGAGCGTAAAGTGTCAACGGACTTATTTTAGGAATAAATTTTCGTTCATACCAATCTTTTCCTTTTTGTTTTACAAGAATCAATCTCGTTAAAAATCCCGCTGCAAAAGGGATTCCCAAATAAATAGCAACGCTTTCGGCAATTTGTGCAATAGTTATGTCAACGGCAAAAGACTGCATTCCCAGCCATTCCGGAACAAGCGTAAGAAAAACATAAGCAAGCGGCGAATAAAAGAGAACTTGAAAAATTGAGTTCAACGCTACAAGTCCTGCAGCGTATTCTCTGTCTCCGTTTGCCAAATCGTTCCAAACGATTACCATCGCAATGCAGCGAGCAAGCCCAATCATAATCAAACCCGCCATATATTCGGGATAATCGTGCAGAAAAATTACCGCAAGCGCAAACATCAGCACAGGACCAATAATCCAATTCTGCACCAGCGATAATGTTAATATTTTTGTGTTTTTGAAAACATCGCCGAGTTCTTCGTAACGCACTTTTGCCAGCGGCGGATACATCATTAAAATCAGCCCTACTGCAATGGGAATGTTAGTTGTACCGATTTGAAAATAATTCCAAAAGGCAGAAATTTTCGGATAAATAAAACCGGAAAAGACGCCGACAAACATTGCCAGAAAAATCCATAATGTTAAAAATCTATCTAGAAATTTTAATTTTTTCCTTTTACCCATTTTTTCCCCTTTCCCTTTAACCGCAAAGTCCGCGAAGTTTACGCAGAGAATGCAGAGTTTATATAGACTTCTCCAACCAATACTTCAAAGTTGATTTTGTTGGTATTTTACCCTGACTTAAAACTATGCCGTTAACCACCAATCCCGGAGTCATCATGATTCCAAGTTCGACGAATTTATTTATGTCGGTTACTTTTTCAATATCTGCTGTAAAGTTATTTTCAGC
>CAYNUJ010000155.1:0-3957 GCA_964400095.1 uncultured Melioribacteraceae bacterium | reverse complement strand
CGAATTTATTTATGTCGGTTACTTTTTCAATATCTGCTGTAAAGTTATTTTCAGCGACAACTTCATTGCAGATTGCTTCCAACTTCAAACAATTCGGGCAGCCTGTTCCTACTATTTTAATATTCATTATTTTTAATCTCCGTTTTATTAAATGGATTTTTTGTTAAATTATTTCTTTCTATTACAAAATTTTCTTTATTAATTCACGTTACACAAATCGTAATCAATCGTCACTTGAAAAAAACAACGCGTCATTGCTAACGAACGGAGTGAGTGCGGCAATCCCTTTTAGTGTTCGCTATTTTCACATTGTACAGTTGTTAAACAGATTGCCACGTCGCTCCGCTCCTCGCAATGACGCAATTATTTGTTTTTTTTGACACATATTAAAATACTTCGTAACATAAGTTGCTAATTTATAGTTTGCAAATTATTAGGACGATTCATTAATCTTAATTTTATAAAACTCCCAAAACCTTGCCTTTATCTCGTCTCTGACTTTCCTAAACTCCGCGAGAATTTCTTCTTCCGTTCCGGCTGCTTCGGCGGGGTCTTCAAATCCGATGTGCAGCCGCTCTTTAACATTTCCGATAAACACAGGACAAGTTTCCCTTGCATTGTCGCAGACAGTAATTACGTAATCAAAAGATTTTTCGAGAAATTCATCTACATTCTTTGGGTAGCCGCCGCTAATGTCAATCCCTATTTCTTTCATTACGAGAATTGCTTTCGGATGAATTGCTCCCGAAGGATTTGTCCCGGCAGAATATACATTCAATTCTCCGTCGAAAGATTTCAAAAAACCTTCAGCCATTTGGCTCCGGCAGCTGTTGCTCGTGCACAATATTAATATTTTATTTTTCATATATTTTTCCTTCTCTAATGTTTAACTATATTATTAAAATCTTTACTCGGTGGTTCTCCGTGTCTCCTCTGTGGTTCTCTGTGTAAAAAAAGGAATTACACGGAGGAACACCGAGCAGGCACGGAGGGACACTGAGAAAAAACTCAGTGAAACTCCGTGTAATAATTTCAAGTCAACATTCCGTAAATCAACCCGCTAATAGTTGCCATTATTACTACAAGCGTAACATAAACAACTGTTTTCTGCGTACCTATAACTTTTCTAATTACGAGCATATTAGGAAGAGAAAGCGCAGGACCTGCAAGCAGAAGCGCCAGCGCAGGACCCTGCCCCATTCCGTTGTGCAGCAAGCCTTGTAAAATCGGCACTTCCGTCAGCGTTGCAAAATACATGAACGCCGCTACAATTGACGCAAAGAAATTAGAGAAAAGCGAATTGCCGCCGACAAGCATACTTATCCATTCGTTCGGAATAATTCCGCTGCCTCCGCCCGGTCTTCCGAGTAAAAATCCCGCAAACAAAACACCCGCAGCGAGAAGCGGTAAAATCAATTTTGCTAAATCCCAGCTTTCGCCGAGCCACTGATTCGGTTCTTCTTCTGCAAACGAAAGGAGTAAAGTCAAAATTACAATCGCAGCTACATAAGGAACTAAAGGTGTATCGCCGAAAACAAAACTGAGAACCGCAACTGTAACTGTCCCGAGAATTACCCAAATTTTATTTAATTTCAAAATAAAGATTAACGAGCCTGACAGCGCAAGCCCGAACAATCCGGTAAACAGCCATTTGTGTGCGGCAACAAAAGCAAAAAAGCCGCTGTCCTTATCGGGTTTTCCCCAAGTGGCAAAAATTAGAATTGCAACGAGAATAAAAAAGTGCGATGCGGTTTGCCAAAACGGACGCGATTCCGGAACTTCAGGCATTGCCAATTGTGCCTGAGCTTTTTCGGCTTCTTCCTTTCTGTAAATAAACGCCATTATCAATCCGATGATAATACTGAATGAAACTGCGCCGATTATTCGAGCTATTCCCAATTCCATTCCGAGAATTCTTGCGGTTAAAATTATTGCAAGAATATTAATTGCCGGTCCAGAATAAAGGAACGCGATTGCCGGACCTAATCCCGCTCCTCTTTTGTGAATGCTTGTAAACAGCGGCAGAACGGTGCATGAACATACGGCGAGAATAGAACCTGAGACAGAAGCCACCAAATACGCAGCCCATTTTTTTGCTTTGGCGCCGAAATATTTTACTACCGATGCCTGACTGATAAACACGGCAATTGTGCCTGCGATAAAAAATGCGGGAACCAAACATAGCAGAACATGTTCCCGAGCATACCATTTTGCAAGTTCCAAAGCATCATATATTGCAGCGTTAAAATTTGCTTTTCCAAGCGGCATAAAATAAGCAAAAATGAAAAATCCGCTTATCCACAAAAATGACTTATACTGTTCTTTCCAATTCATTCATTTATCCCATAATCATATTTCGTTAGATAACGAAATGATATTAAAAAAAATTTTAAGTTCCACAGACTATTTGTCTATCTACATTTTTCATTTTGATTAAATCTTTTTTAATAATTTCCATTCCGGAAACCCAAAAATTTAAATCGTTTAAAATTGCTTTTACCCTTTTATCGCGCGGTTTGGGATTGAGCAGGTAGTTTACCCATTTGCCGTCTTTTTCTTCAATAATAAAACCGGCATCTTTTAAAATACTTAAGTGTTTTGAAACCGTTGATGTGGCAAGCTGCAGAACGTCCGTAATTTCACACACGCATAAAGATTTTGTTTCCAGCATTTTTAGAATTCGTATTCTGTTTGGGTCGGATAGCGACTTGAAAATTTTAGTATTTTCTTTTAACATTTAATTTTTCGTTCCAATTACTGTTATACTGTAAATGCTATTTAAACTATTATTGTAGTCATGCAATTCTTTTTCCGAAAGGACAAGACTTAATGTTTCATCGGAGATTTCAATTCTTTTGCGTTTCTTTATTTCCACGTTCCGAAATCCGCTTTGTTTTATGATGTTCAAATATTCATCTTCATTAATAGCGCCGGACACACATCCGGCGTATAGTTCGGCGGAATTTCTTAACTCTCCGCTTATTTCTCCTTTAATAACTACATCCGAAACGCAGAAATGCGCAGCCGGTTTCAGCGTTCTGTAAATTTCGGCGAATGCTTTTCGTTTGTTTGGAACAAGATTCAAAACACAATTGCTGATTACAACATCAATCGAATTGTCATCAATCGGCATTTCTTCAATATCGCCTTTTTTAAATTCAACATTTTTGTAGCCGAGTTTTTCATTATTAACGTTTGCTTTGTTCAACATTTCATCAGTAAAATCCAGTCCGATAACTTTCCCTAAATCGCCTGTCAATTGCCTTGCGACAAAAACATCGTTGCCGGCGCCGCATCCAAGATCGAGAACTGTATCTCCGTTTTTAATATCGGCAAACTCGGTTGGAATTCCGCAGCCGAGACTTAAATCGGCATCTGCAACATAGCCGTTCAATTCCGAATAATCATCGTTGAACATCGAGTAATCCATAATCTCCGAAGTTCCGCAGCACGAAGTTGGTCCGCAGCAATTTTCGTCTCCTTCGGAGGCAATTTTACCATATTTATCTTTTACTATTTGCTTCAATTTGTTTTCATCGTTCATAATTTTATTTTTCCTTTTGTTTTATTGGTTATTTTTTTTGCCAAAATTTTTCAATCATTCGGCTATTACTCACAATCACAAACTTGACTGAATAATTTGTCCAATTCTCTTTTTGCTTCTTTAAGATTTTTATTATCCACGCAATAGCAGACTTTTGGACCCTCTAATTCACCGGAAATTAACCCGACTCTTTTCAATTCCTTCAAATGCTGAGAAACCGTTGATTGAGAAAGCGGCAGCAGTTCAACAATATCGCCGCACATACACGCATTTAGATTAGTTAATATTTTAAGTATTTTTATCCGCGCCGGATGCGATAATGCTTTTGCAACATCTGCCAGCCAAATATCCGTTTTTGTAAATTCTTCTTTCTTTGAAAATGCCATTTCGTATTTTTCTATTATCGTTAATCG
>CAYNUJ010000154.1:0-7342 GCA_964400095.1 uncultured Melioribacteraceae bacterium | reverse complement strand
CGTCTAATTTTTTGAATGTCGAATTTCTCCACTTTTGTGTAAATCGGCTGGCGGTTCGGCGGCGGAGTAGTAATGATCGATAAATCCCGCGCGCCGAGAAGCGATAAATTAAGCGTTCGCGGTATGGGCGTCGCGGTCAGCGTCAGCGTATCTACGTTTACTCTTAAATGACGGAGTTTTTCCTTTGCCATTACCCCGAAACGATGTTCCTCGTCGATGATGAGCAAACCCAAATCTTTAAATTTTATATCTTTGGATAATAATCTGTGAGTGCCGATCACAATATCAATCAATCCTTTGCTAAGTTCGTCAATAATTTTGATCTGTTCTTTTTTTGATTGAAACCGTGAAAGAGCCGCGACTTTAACCGGAAATTGAGAAAGCCTTTCGGAAAATGTGCTGAAATGCTGTTCGGCTAAAATTGTTGTTGGAACTAAAACCCCAACCTGCTTGCTGTCGTTTACAGCTTTGAACGCTGCGCGAACGGCAATTTCCGTCTTGCCGAATCCTACATCGCCGCATACAAGTCTGTCCATCGGGTTCTCAGTTTCCATATCTTTCTTAACGTCGCCGGTAACTTTTTCCTGATCCGGAGTATCCTCGTAAAAAAAGGAAGCTTCCAATTCCTTCTGCCAAATTGTATCTTCGCCGAACTTAATTCCCTCCGAGGCTTTCCGTTTAGCGTATAATTTTATAAGCTCGCGGGCAGAGTCCTTAATTTTCGCTTTTACTTTCTTTTTAGCGTTTTTCCATTCTTTGCTTCCGAGTGTTGTAAGCCTTGGTTTCGCGCTCTCTTTGGAGGAGAATTTTTTAACCAAGCCCAAGTAATTGAGGTTGACGTAAACCACTCCGCTGTCGGCGTATTTAATTTTTATGCACTCCTGCTCCGTCATCCCTATTTTAATTGATTCCAGCCCAGCATACATTCCAATTCCGAAATTCTCGTGAACTACATAATCGCCGTACTTTATCGACGCGAATTCTTTAACGCGGGATTTTTTCGTTTTATATTTAGACGCGGTTTTCTGCCTGTATGGCTTATTGAAAATCTGATAATCCGTAAGCAGAAGAATTTTCTCTCTCTTCGATACAAATCCTTTATTCAGCGGCAGCGCAGTGATGAGCGCTTTGCGGGATTCAATCAATTCCCTGAACTCTTCGCGGAATTCGGAAAGAAGGTCTATCAATCTCCTCGCTTGAAGTTCGTTTTCCGAAGTGATGAAAATTCGGTAATTTTCCTTCGAGTAGAACATTAATTGATTAAATAAAATTTCAAAATTCGAGTTAATTTCCGGCGCCGGCAATAAATCCAATTCCAGTCTTTCTTCGCTCGTTGAAAACGGGTCTTCAATAATCCAATTAGCCGGCGAATTTAAAATATCGTCAAGTTCGTTTATTTCGGTTTTGGGGAACTCTTTCAGTTCTTCCGGCTCCGGTTCCTCCGCCCCGCTTTCAAAAAATTCTTGAATCAATTCCGGTTCCATATCGTCGGGAACGGAAGTTTCCTCTTCGACGGAGGCGTTTTCTTTCTCGAAATAATTCAGCGCGTCAATATGATTAGCGAGTACAATTGGATTATTCAAATACTCGAAAATGGAAAACAACTGTATATTGTTCTCTACTTCCAATTTGGAAGCAAGCGTTACTTTTTCAATTCTATTCAGCGAACGCTGAGAACCGGAATCGAATATACGGAGCGATTCGAGAAAATCTCCGTCGAATTCAACCCGGCAGGGATGTTTTTCGCTGTAAGACCAGAAGTCTATTATTGAACCTCTGACGGCAAACTGTCCGGGAGAATCGATATATTTGTCCCGGTCGTAATTCAGCAGAGAAAGATATTCGATTAAATCATCATAACTTAAATCCCCGCCGGGTTCAATAATTGTAATGCTTTTTTCTATCGATTTTTTTGTCGGAAGCTTCAGCGCAAACAGTTCGTATGTAGAAATCAGAATGAATTTATCTTTTTGAACAACGGCGGTTATCTTTTCCTGAACGGTATCCGCATCGAATTTATCAATTACAATTACCTTATCTCCGAGTTCTAAAATATCCAGTTCCACTTTAGCTTCGTTGACGGATTTTAGATCGGGCAGAGCCAAAATAATTTGACTGTATTCTTTTTGAAGAAGGTTTACAAGCAATATTTTTGATGAGCCGAAAAGTCTTGAAGTAAATATTCTCTGATTTTTCTCACGGTTTACTTTATCCGTTAATTTTTGAATTCCCGTTAGAGAGGAAAATAATTTTATTATTCCGTTTTCCATAATTCCCGTAAATTTAAAATACGATTAGCTTTCCGCGGGATAAATACCGGGAAAGAGCACTCCAAATAAACTAAACACGTAAACCAATTCCAATATTCTTTAGCGCGGTACACCGCAAAAAAAGAGAAAAGATATAAACATTTACTTCTCCCGGAAAATTAAAAAGTATGTTTGTATGAATGTATCGTATTCTCAATCTTTATTTTATTTTTTATGTAAAGAAATTTTAGCAGAATAATATTTTTGATATAATTGAAAAAAATTAACCTAATTTCTCCCATTGGGATGCCTTTGGCATAATTGATCTAATTATCTAAAAAATGAACAATAACCAATTAACAAAAGTTTAGTGAACTATTATTTATTACAGAGTCTGATTTTTTGGTTTTTGTGAATTGTTAATTGATTAGAAATTAGAATAATTAGGTCAATTAGAAATTTTTTTAAGTTAAGTTTTTAACTTTCTGACCGCCTGATAAATATTTACAAAATATGCGGTTTACCGCGCTAAGATTAAATCAGTCCCTTTCTAATTGCTTTTGCAACCGCCTGGCTTTGGGAATGAACGTGAAGTTTTTTATAAATATTTCTGATGTGATGCCGGACGGTATCGACGCTGATAAACAGTTTCTCGGCAATTTCCTGATAGTTATTCCCGTCGGCTAAATTTGTCAGTACTCCTATTTCTCTTTCCGATAATTCGCTTTCCTCTTCGTAATTTGTCTTGGACTGTGTCTGCCTGAAAAGAGTAATAACCTGCCGCGCAATATGCGAACTCATAGGGCTGCCGCCTTCGTAAACGTCTTTTATGGCTTCAAGCAGCCTTGAAGGAGGAGTTTTTTTTACTAAGTAACCGCAGGCTCCGGCGCACAGAGCGTCGAACACTACTTGGTTATCTTCGTAAATTGTAAGCATAAGAGTGTTTATTTCCGGATGCTTTTCCCGGAGTTTTTTCACTCCCTCAATTCCGTTCATTCCCGGAAGAGCAATATCCATAAGTGCGACATCAATTTCTAATTTGCCGAGTTTATCGAAAAAGCTCTCGCAGCTATTGAACGAACCAATGCAGGAATATCCCTCTGTCCCGTTTATAAGCGCGGCTAATCCTTCTCTTATTGTCGAGTTATCTTCAATTATTGCTACTTTAATCACTAATTAACCTAATTCTTATCGAACAATTTAAATCTTTTTTTTAACTTTCCAACAAAAACAATTTTTGTCCCTAAAGATTTTCCTGTTGAAATTCTAAGAGTTCCCTCAATTTCCGCCGCTCTTTTTTTAATATTGCTTAGTCCGTTGCCGGAGAATTGTTTTTCGGTGTCGAAACCGGTTCCGTCGTCAAATAAAGAAAGAACAAATTTGTTTTCAATCATGTCCACTTCGAAAATAATTTTTTTGCAGTTGCTGTGCTTAATGGCGTTATTAAGAGATTCTTTGAAAATAAGGAAGAGGTTTTGTTTATAATTCACCGGAAGACGGAGATTTTTTATTTTATCCAGATTAACAGTTTGGAATTGAACACCCATCTGATGAAGCGTGTCGGCGTATGAATCTTTTAGTCTGATAACCAAATCGTAAAGCGAATCTCTGCCGGGATTAATAAACCAGACAATATCGCTCATCGAATCTACGAGCTGGCGCGCTCGTTCGCTGATTATTTTTATTTTATTCGCGGTTTGAGCCGAATACTTTTCCGTTTCGCTCGCGGCTAATTCGCTGAGTATCGAAATTTCCGTCAATCCCGCTCCTATATCGTCGTGCAAGTCCGCCGCGAGTCCGGATTTTATTTTTTCTATCACAAGAAGCTGTCTTATCCGAAAAGTTATAATCAGTCCGGCGGTTCCCAAAACCAGAATTCCCGCTAAAATGATAAACCACCAAGTAGTGTAAAAAGGAGGAAGAATTGTCAATTCAACGGAAGCGCCTTTCGAGTTCCACAAGCCGTCGTTGTTTGTTCCTTTAACGATAAATTTATATTCCCCGGGCGGCAGATTTGTATAACTCGCAACGCGATTATTTGAGCTTACAAAATGCCATTCGTCCTCGAATCCGTTAAGTATGAATGAGTATTTGTTTTCCGACGGCGAAGTGTAATCCAAAGATGAGAATTTAAATGAAATAAAATTTTCATTGCCGGGAAGAGTTAATTCGTTAGGCGAGCCGGAAATTTCCTTATCGAATATTTTTATTCCCGTTATTACTATCGGCGGAATATAATTATTATTTACTATGCTGTCGGGGTGAAAATAATTCAGTCCGTTAATTCCTCCAAAGTATATCATTCCTTTCGGGTCTTGAAAATAAGCGCCGCCGGAAAATTCCATGCTTTGCAGTCCGTCGTAAATATTGTACTGCAGAAATGAACCGTCGGCGGGACTGTACTTGTATATTCCGTTGTCGGTGCTGAGCCAGATTCTGCCGGAATCATCTTTCAGCATTCCGTAAATGGCGTTGGCAACATTCTTAATAGGCGGACGAATAAATTTCACACTGCCGTCTATCGGATTATAAACATTAATTCCGCCGCCGTATGTTCCAATGTAATATTGACTCCCGCTGTAAATCAGCAGACTAATCGCTTTGTCGCTGTTGAGTCTTTTACCCGGTAAGCCGGAAGCATTAATATAGCGAATGGAGCCGGTAGTCAGATTGATAATATTTAGTCCGCCGCCGAACGTTCCGACGCACAAATTGTTCGACGAATCGGCGGTAATCGTATAAATTCTATCGTCGGATGTTTTTATTGTATCTCCGGAAATATTTACCGGAGTTTGTATTTTGAATTTATAATTTGCGTAATATTCTTTCAAATTCAAATAACGGAGACCGCCGCCGAATGTTCCTATCCAAAGCGTATCTCCGGCAGCGAATAAAGCCTGTATTTGATTAGACGGAAGTTTCCCGGCGCTCTTTTGTCCGCGTGGATAATTAAAGAATTTTCGCGTTTTTTTATCGAAAAGATTAATGCCGCCGCTGTATGCTCCAATCCAAATATTACCGTATTTATCCTCCGCAAAACTTCTAATGTGCGCGTCGTTTATTGAATTTTTACCCGGAAGAACTCGCTTCCATTTTCCTTTGGACGAAAGTAGATTGATTCCGCCTCTGTATGTGCCTATCCATAGATTTTCTTCTCTGTCTTTTAGAATAGCCCAAACAATGTTGTCATTCAATCCGTTTTCGGAATCGGTTTCTTTAACTATTTTGTTAAACTTATACGGCTTATTTTTTAACAGACTTATTCCTCTGCGGAGATACGTCCCTATCCAGATTGTTCCGTTTGTGTCTTCAAAAAGAGAAAGTATATCATTTTTCTCGGTTAAATATCCCGGCTCTCGGTTACGACTAATTTTTGAAAATTTTTCCGTTGAGTAATCATAGCGGTAAAGTCCGTTTTCGAGAGTTCCGACCCAAAGAAATCCGTCGGAGCTTTGAATAATAGACATAACGGCGGAATTGCCGGAACCCTGCGCGCCGCCGGCGGAATAATGAACAAACTTTGCGGCTTTACCCGTTAAATAACGTCTGTCGAAATCGAGTCTGTCTAATCCCGAATTATACGTGCCAATCCACAAGTCGCTTTTCACGTCTTCGTAAAGCGTTAAAATTATATTATCCGAAATACTGTTTGGATCGTTTGGAATATGGCTGAAATTATAAAATAATATTTCTTCTTTCTCCGAAGGTGAAATGGGAAGGGACTTAATAATTTTATTCAATCCGCCGCCGAAGGTTCCAACCCATATCACGCCGAGGCGGTCAACGAGCACTTTAGTAATTCTGTTGAAATTAATGCTCAAAGGATTCTGCGGATCGTAAGTAAACAGCCTTCCGCTGCCGTCGCGTTTATCGAAACGTATTAATCCCCGCCCCCATGTGCCTATCCATAAAAAACCGTCGTTATCTTCGGTTATCGAAGTAATGGTAGTCTCGTTATTGCGGGAAATCGGTAGAGGGTAATCATAATAAGATTTTTGGGAATAAGAATAAGAGGAGTCTTTTAAAAGGTTATACCGTTTAAAAGAACCGGTAAGACTTATGTACTTATTGAGCGCACCGTCCGTTGTTCCGACCCAAAGATTGCCGGATTTATCGACGAATAACGCCGTTACCGCGTCATTGGAAATAGTTGTTTTATCGGTTTTAGTCGACCGGAAGATTTTGAATTCATAACCGTCAAATCTGTTCAAACCGTTTGAAGTACCGAACCAAATATATCCCTGATTATCCTGCGCAATTGAATTAACCGAGCTTTGAGACAATCCCTCTTTAACGCCTATATTTTCAAAAGAATAATTCTGCGCTTCAGTCCATCCGCTGATTAAAAGAATTAACGCAAACAAATAACGATACACAGACATTCTATTTTTATGCATAATTGGTATTATGATTAAAGTGAATGATAATATTAAGAAATTTAAAGGTGAATTTCTATTAAATTTGAGCTTAATTTAATACTATGTGCCGTTTATCGGTTTTTTATGGATTATTAAAAAAAGCCCGAAGCAGGGATTAGACTTCGGGCGGGAATAAATAGGAGACTATTTATTTTAGGTTGGAACGACTTTTAATCTCCTCAAGAAGTTTAATTAATGCCATTAACAAAAACCCAATCGACGATAGGAGCACATCATCCATGTTCATCGAAAAAGTCTGCTGTGTTCCTATTAAAAATCCCAAATACTTTGTAAAAATCAAAACTGTAAAAAAAAGAGAAAACCCGAATAATCCGCTTTTAAATACTTCCCAAATCATTAATGAAATTAGTCGGGTAGTTTCAGAACTAAATTTCAAAGCTATCTTCGACAAAGTCAACTCCTTTAAATTATTCCAAAATATGTGAAAGCGTTTATGGATGGGGATCTTCCACAAACGCTCTCAACTCGATGTCCAGGCTTAGATAGCCCTCCGCGCCTGCAATACGGTTTATTCTGAAGCAATTTTAATGCCAACAGAAGCGGAAAACGAAAAAAGGAACAAATCGTTTGAAATATTGTGATTTTTGGATAAAAATGCGATGAGAGCAAAATATTAATGTTTTTAAATGTGGTAATAACGCAGCAACTATAAAC
>CAYNUJ010000153.1:0-7381 GCA_964400095.1 uncultured Melioribacteraceae bacterium | reverse complement strand
ATCCGGATTAAATTACGAATCCGAGAATAATAAAATTGCCATGCGCGTTATTGCCGATCATATCAGAACGCTGACGTTCGCCATTGCCGACGGCGCTTCCCCGGGCAACGAAGGGCGCGGGTACGTGCTTAGAAGAATATTGAGGAGAGCCGCCCGATACGGCAGAAAACTGGAATTGAAGGAGCCGTTTTTATACAAGCTGGTTCAGACACTCGTGGAAACTATGGGGGAAGTGTTCCCCGAAATAAAAGAAAATCAATCGAACATCGAAAGAATAATTAAGGCGGAAGAAGAAAGTTTTAACGCAACATTAGACCGCGGAATTGAGCTTTTTGAAAAAATTGCCGAAAACGTTACGGATAAAGGGGAAAAAGTAATTCCAGGCGGCGAAGTATTTAAATTATACGATACTTTCGGATTCCCGACGGACCTCACAAACGTTATGGCGCGGGAAAAAGGTTTAAGCATAGACGAAGCCGGTTTTAACGAATTGATGGAAGAACAAAGACAGCGCGCGCGAAAATCGACAAAGGATAAATTGTCGGGCGCCAATGCGCTTGTTTCAACGTCCGAACTTTCGAATTTGGATGATTCCGAATTTGTCGGATATGAAAATTTTGAAAGTAAATCGAAAATATTAAAAATAGCCGATAATTTTCTCATCCTCGACGTTACTCCTTTTTATGCCGAAGCCGGGGGTCAGATAGGCGATAAAGGAATTATTGAATTCGAAGAGAAAAAGATCACTGTTGTCAATACCGTAAGAATTGGAAATATCATTGCACATGAATATGAGGGCGAAATAGTAAACGCTGTTGAGAAAACGGTTGAAGCAAAAGTTGACGCTAAGCGAAGATGGGACATAATGCGAAATCATTCCGCCACTCATTTTATGCACGCGGCGCTGCGTAAAATACTCGGGGCACACGTTCAGCAGAGCGGCTCATACGTTGGACCCGATAGGCTCCGTTTCGACTTCACGCATTTTTCAAAATTGAGCGAAGATGAAATAAGGGATATCGAAACGCTGATAAACGAAAAACTGCGCGAGAATATTGAACTTAATCATCACCGAAATATTCCGTTCGAGGAAGCAAAGAAAATGGGCGCGCTTATGTTTTTCGGAGACAAATACGGAGATAAAGTTAACGTTGTGCAGTTCGGCGATTTCTCGATGGAATTCTGCGGCGGAACGCACGTTAAAAACAGTTCGCAGATCGGATTGTTCAAAATTATCAGCGAATCTTCAATTGCAAGCGGAGTGCGCAGAATTGAAGCCGTTACCGGCGCCGGAGTGGAAAGATATATTCTTTCTCAAATTGAAAATCAAAAAAAGAATGAAGAGAAGGTTTCCGAATTGCTGGAGGAAAAGCGCAAACTCGAAAAAGAATTAAACGAATTGAAATTAAAAGAAAAACTCGGCGGCATTGATTCGATTGTTCAATCACCGACGGAAATTGACGGAATAAATATTTTCAAAGGAAAAGTAAACGCCGCGAATATGGACGAATTGAAATCTATGGGAGACAAACTGCGCGGAAAAATGAAAAGCGGCGCGGGATTATTGATTTCCGAAGTTGACGGCAAAGCGCATATGGTCTGTGTAGTTTCCGACGATTTAATAAAAACTAAAAATTTGTCGGCGGGGAAAATTGTGGGGCAAGTCGCCAAATTACTCGGCGGAGGAGGCGGCGGAAGACCTCACCTGGCAACCGCGGGCGGAAAAGATATTTCAAAGATTGACGAAGCGCTCGATAAATTTAGCGGGATAGTTGAAGGAAATCTAAGTCGGGGTTAAACCATTTTAGAACATAATGCTATGGTGCAATTTCCCAATAATTATATTTTCTTTTGCATAGTCCGGGTTTAACATTTAAGGTTATTTTTTCAGAAAAGGGTTAATGATTTCAAGCGAGAAAATCTTCTGATCGTGCTGTAAATCTTCGCTGAATAATTTATTGCATTTTGCTTCCAAAGCAGCGGCAACAATCAACGAATCGTAAAATGAATATTGCCATCTTTCTTTAATATCAATTGCACCATTTATTAACTCAAAAGAATTCCAAACCGAGCAAAGAGGCAATAATATCTTTTCAATGTAAAGTTTAATATCATTGCCATTAACTGGCGTAACGCTTCCTTTAAAAGCAACATTTGAGAATTCTTGAATTACCTGATAGCTGATTATTCCGTTATGTGATTTTAACGATTCTTTGATTAATGAACGAGCGCTTTCTTTTTTATAAGATTCTTCCGAAAGAAAGGAATAAACAAAGATGTTGGTGTCTAGGAAAATTTTATCTTTCATTCATTTCTTCTCGTGAAAATTTTCCGGGAAATTTAATGTTTTCCAATCTTCTCATAATTTCTTCGTATTCATTCTCAATATTGCCGCTTGAAACATAATTTTCCAGCCATTTTCTAAATATTTTATTCAAGCTCGTATTTTGCTTTCTGGCTTTTTCTCTAGCTTTGTCAATTGTGTCTTTTTCCGCGCTTAAAGTAATATTTTTCATTTTAACACCATTGTTGTGTACACGAAGATAGTGTAATTTTTTATTATAATCAATAAGTGCATGGCAATTGTTTTAGCTAAATCGCTTCCCGCTTAATTTCTTATAGCGAAAGCAATCCGTCGTATGGTCGTTTACCATACCGACTGCCTGCATAAAAGCGTAAACAATTGTGGAACCGACGAAATTAAATCCGCGTTTTTTCAAGTCCTTTGAAATACTATCGGAAAGTTCAGTTTTGGCGGGCAGATCCTCCATGGATTTGAATTTATTTACAATTGGTTTGCCGCCGACAAAACTCCAAATATATTTATCGAAAGAACCGAACTCTTCTCGCGTATTCAAGAAAGCTTTTGCATTGCGCACTATTGATTCAATTTTCAATTTATTCCGGATTATTGCTTTGTCATTCATAAGTTTGTCGAATTTCCTCGGAACACACCGTATAATTTTATAAGGATCAAAATTATAAAAAGCTTTTGCATAGTTCTCTCTTTTTTTAAGAACCGTAATCCAGCTTAGTCCAGCCTGCTGACCTTCGAGGCATAGCATTTCAAATAACTTTAGATCGTCGTGAACGGGAACGCCCCATTCTTCGTCGTGATATTTAACGTAAATCGGATCGCTGCCGCACCATGCGCAGCGAGTTTTAAGATTGTAACCGTTCCTTGATTCCCGATACCCGGCAGCGCCGGATTTGTTATTCTTTTTCATCCAAATGTCCTAATTTGATCTAATACTATTTGCTCAAAACCATTTTTTTTGTCATGCTAAAATCATTTACTTCAATATGATAGAAGTAAACTCCACTTGGCAGATGTTTTCCATCAAAAGTTATTGTATAATTTCCGGCAGTTTTAAATTCATTTAGCAGAGTTATGATTTTTTCCCCAAGAACGCTGTAAACTTTTATTAGTACATTTCCACTTTTGGGAATTGAATAATTAATTGTTGTTTCCGGATTAAAGGGATTCGGATAATTCTGACCAAGTAAGTAGCTTGTTGGTTTTTCAAGCGGTTCAACTCCGACAGTTAATGTATCTCCATACAAAACGCCATCTATTACCGCTCCCAAAAGGGTAGCGGAAGATGTTCCAAAATCATAAGATTCTGACAAATTAGTCATTCCAATTCCATAAACAAGTTCGTACGCTACATAGTGGAGGATAGCTTCTTCGACAATTATTTTGTAGTAACGAGATTCGCCAAAAAAAACTCCAACATCTATTTTTTCACAATATTTAAAGCTCCCATCCGGTTCTATAAAAAGAGTATCGTCCCAAATGTGTTCGCTTATTGCTAAATCTTCAATGGCATACTCACTACCATTAACCGAAGAAGAATATTTATAAACAAAACCATTCGAATCAATTCTCTCGTAAGCGCTTTCATAATAAAGCCCTCCACCCCGCTCAACATAATAGTAGGTTTTGTTATTCGGCATCAAAGTATCATATTTTACTTTTACCGACGAAAAGTACTGTACACGTACTATTCCATCAGTTTGACGAATATCATATAGCCATTTATTACCAACAGCAAGTTGATAATAATCGAGACTTGTTAGGGGTAATTGTTTAATAACTTTACTTGATGTATCGGTTAATTCATAAATTGCATATCTTGTAGCCGCATATAATTTATTAGACCCACTTGCTTTATATATTCCGCCGTAAGCATTTCTTGGAATATTTTTATAAGCGCTATATGTGAGTCCGTAGTCCTCTGAAATCCAGACCTTATTATCAAAATACGAAGAAAAATTAAACAATCCGGATTGAGTATTATCTAGCGCTAAAGGCACAAAATCTATTACATTATAAGAATATACCAATGTCCATGAATTACTTTCCCCATTATTATCCGAAACATATATCCCATGTACAGTACTTGCATAAATATGAGAGCCATCTATATCAAAATAAAAATAAAGCCAATTGGCTTGCCTATCAAAATCAGTTTCAACTACTTCGAAAGTTACTCCGCCATTTGTCGATCTTGCTACTTCATTTGTGCTATTAGTTGCAAACATCAAGTTCATATCAAATGGAGATATTCCCAAAACATAATATGAAGCGTTATAAGTAGAATCAACCTTCCAAGTTCTACCGGAATCAAATGACTTGACGATTCCATATACGCCACTATTGTTCATATCCTGAAAGGGTGCAATTATAAGATCCTTATCCGATGATATGTAGAATTCCAAAATTTTTGCGTTTATTAAGGAGTAGGAAAAAATAGAATCCCTAATGTTTGTAACAATATGGTAACTTAAATCAGTCGGGTTTTTTATAGTTAGAATAGAATTAAACTTCCCGTTTATAAAATCTAAGGCGCGAAAACGTATTATTCCACCATATACTGAAACACTGTCCAAAGTTTCCCAATATCCGTCTGCAATTTTCTCTTCTACATTTGTTTCAAGATTCAAATGATAGAGATTATTTGAAATATCCGGAAGATACTTTCTATAAAAAAGATGTGTGTTCCCTTGAGAATCTTGAAATCCATCCAGACCGGAATAGGAACTATCATTTTGTGCGGATAAAATTGATGAAAAAAGAAAGAGAACAGCTAAGTACTTCATAGTACCGCCTTATCATTGTTTTTAAAATAATCTACTATTTGTTAATCTAAAGTAAACATATCGACGTGGCTGCTAAACCTCCATTCATACCAAAAATGATTATCTAATGATTATCCGACTGTGAATATTTAACTTTCCGGCTTACCTCGTTACCCTTTATCGGGATGCTCGGGTTTATTTGCCGATTATTATACATTTTTTTACGTCATATTTTCTATTATACAGTTGCTAATTTTTGTCTTAGTGTGAAATAAAATAATTTTTCGCATTAGAATATACTAAGGCTTGAAACTTTTTAGTTCTATGTTTTTGATTGCTTTATAATGTTTTGTATTGCCGGTTAATAATTTTAAGCCGTTTGAAATAGCAGTTGACGCAATAAGAGCGTCTGCTAGAACAAGAGAGTCGCTTAAATAATGCTGCTCGACTAAGAACATCGCTTTAGCGGAAATATCTTCGTTTATAAATAAAACTTTCGCATTCCATTTTCTCAAAGCCGATCTTAATAAAGTAAGTTCCCGTTTATTCCTCATACCTTGAACTAATTCCATATAAGTCACAACTGAAATAAAGAAGCCATTTAATTTTTCAATAGTTTTATTGGCTTTAATGTTGCCTCGCATATACCAGATTAGAACGTCGGAATCAATCATAGTCATAGAAAACGTTCCTTTCTAATATTTCGAACATAAGAATTTACATCTTCCAAATCTGTTCTGTCTTTCCAAATACCGAATAGTTCATTTGTTTCTTTCGATTTCTTTACAGATTCTTCTATGGGGATTAATTTGGCATAAGGTTTTCCACGAAAAGTGATTATGACTTCCTCCCCGCGAGAAACAGATTCTAGAAGTTCCTTTGTGTGGAACCTAAGTTCTTTTGCTGTAGAATACATGTTTTCTCCCTTGTTAAGTTTATACTGTTTAATATAAACTATGGAGATATAAAAAGCAATTGAATTTTAGTATATAACGATGTCGCTTTTCACCAAGCCTATTCAGCAGCATTTTTGCAGATTCATCTCGCCGTCTCTTTTGCGGATTCACCCCGCCGTCTTTTTAGAGGGGCTTCGAGATGAATCCTTTATAACGTTATGCTTACATTTTAAGATGAGGCAAGCCGAAGACTTGCCTCCAATAATCGTTATTTTACTTGACTAGCATCATCTTTCTCACAGCGCTATACTTATCAGCATTTAGTTTATAGATATAAATTCCGCTCGGTAAATTTTCCGCATTAAATTCAAAAGTATATTTTCCTTTTTCCAGATTTTGATTTACTAGTGTTGTAACTTCTTCACCTAATGAATTATAAACTGTTAAATTTACAAATGATGGATTTGGTATCTGAAATTCAATTTTTGTACTCGGATTAAATGGATTTGGATAGTTTGATTGCAACTTATATGTAGTAATATTGACATCATTAAGATTATTTATTTTCCAAAGGCCACCATTTCCCCAGATACTGACCATATTGGAGTATATAGATTCTTTGTTTGTATTATCGACAGCTTTTACTTTATAATTATATTGAAAGCCGCCAAATTTACCTGAACGAGTAACATTATAATCTATCCAACTATGAGTGTTATTGCTTGGATTATGTGTGATTGTTGCAGCAATTGTACTACTTCCTTCAGCATTTTTCCAAATTTTGTAAGAAGAAATATCATCCTCTAAATTTGTATCCCAAGTTAGTTTTGGATGATTATTATACCAAGCAATAGTTAAATTTTGAGGCTGTGTCGGTGCAGTGTCAAATGAAATTATCTTTGTTACAGGTGAAACTCCATCACCAGCTATTTGAGCTGAAAGAACAATATCAGTAGCAATATGACCGCTTGTATTTAAAGTCCAGCTATATCCACTTGGTAAAGCAGTAGTATTCAATGTCCATGGGCAAGAATACCAATATGAACTGCCAGAGAATGTCTCGTTAACATATTCGAAAGTGCCACTTGAATGATACAATTTAATAATCCAATTCCATGATAAAACATGATCTGTGGAATTTGGATCACCTTTGTAAAACTCGGCATACAGTGAATATTGTTGATTTTCATCGATTAAGGATGGAAAAGAAGTAATATTAATGCCATTTGATATGCTGACCACTAAACCATATAATTGATCAGAATGAGATGCAGCATTGGATTTGTCGCAAGTTGTAAGATTAGGCACAACATTTTTAGGATCATAATTTCTATCCATAATTCTTGGCGTATAACCAATAATGTAAGTTGAATGCCCTAAAGTAAGAACATGGCCCATTTCAT
>CAYNUJ010000152.1:0-7443 GCA_964400095.1 uncultured Melioribacteraceae bacterium | reverse complement strand
CTAATTTCTAATTGATCTAATTAGGTCAATTAGAAATTTTAAAACAGATTTTGGCGTCATTGCGAGGAGCGAAGCTACAGCTTGCCCCGCTACTGCTGGGTGGCAATCTGTGTACAACTACACAATTTTGGTTTTGGTGAATAATGTAACAGATCGCGTCGCTGCACTCCGTTTCGCTCGCGATGACGTGCATTTTTTTTGTTGAGTATGTGGTGAAGGAGACTCATTTAGTGGACATGCATTCGCAGGTTCTGCGAACAATCATCCAACCATCCAACCATCCCAAAACGCATCCAATCACCAATCTCATCCATCCATTCTAATAACTCGTTATCTATTCAATCCATAAAACAAATCCTCTGTCGGGGGATTAAAATTTTCCATATAAAATTCAAACGGAAATTGAGTAGTCATCAAATCTTTAACTCCGCTTGCTTTTATCATATCGGCGTATGTAGTGTAGCAATCGAGCGCGTCCAAATTTTTCCGAATGTCTTCGTCGCTTACTTTTACTACGCAGTCAATTTCCTCTTCGGTGGAAAAATTTAATTTAAAATGAACGCTCTTTTCGGCTGTTTCTTTCGCGATGGTTGTGAAAGCAAGCCGCCGCAGTCCGGGAAGATTGTCTTTTAATTTAACGAATACGCTTTTTACCGCGGCGTGAGTTATCAAATGATCGTGAAATCCGCTTATTCCGTGAACGGGATAAGTGACAATCACATTGGGTTCAATGAGTTTTATTTCATCTTCAATTACCAGTTCTAATTTACGCGGATCCATTTCTTTCAGTCCCGAGTCGGGCAAATCGAGTATTTTCATTCCGGTTAATCCGAGTGTGTTTTTAACGCATTCCATTTCATTTGCGCGTATTTCGCCCATCTCTTTTATTGTGTAATTGTATTTCAAACGCTGCTTGGTGGCTCCGCCTTTAGTTAAAGTAAGAAGATAAACTTTGTGCCCTTCGCCGACTTGTTTTGCCATAACTGCGGCGGGACCGAAGGATTCGTCGTCCGGATGCGGATAAATAAAAAGAATTTTCATAATTTAACCGCGTAATTTATCGAGCAGAGAATTCAGCAGTACCGCCTCTTTTTTCGTTAAATTTTTGAGATTATCAAAAATCGGCTTCATCTCAATATCAATATTGCCTAATAATTTCAATCCGACGTCCGTTATCCCGACGTCCGCTTTTCTTCGGTCTTTAGGACAAATATGCCGCTCTACTAATCCTTTGGATACAAGCCGGTCAACGAGTCTGGAGGCGTCGGACATTTTATCGAGCATTCTCTCTTTTATTAGTGAAACCGAAGCCATTTCCGGATGCTGCCCTCTCAGAATTCGGAGAACGTTGAACTGCTGTGGAGTAAGGTTGTATTTCTTTAAAAACGCGAACTGATTGCCGTTGAGCCAGTTGTGTGTGAAAATAATATTAACAGCGAGTTTTTGATACTCGCTGTTAAATTTGGTTTGTTTTATTTCGTCTTCTAACTTCATTTTTTCTTCAATAATTCAACGTTGATATTTATTCCGACTTCTTTACCTACAACAGCGCCGCCTGTTTCAATCAATGCGTTCCATTTTAAGCCGTAATCAAAACGGTTAACGGTTCCTTTTAAATTGAACCCGGCTTTTGTGTTTTCCCAGGGATCTACGACCGAGCCGTTATATTTAACGTCGAGTACAATTTCTTTCGTTATATCTCTTATCGTCAAATCGCCGGTTAATTTGAATTTATTGTCCCCGACTTTTTTGAAGGACTTGCCTTCAAATTTTATTTCCGGATATTTTTCAGCGTCAAAGAAATCGGGAGATCTTAAATGATTATCCCTTTTCTTATTGTCGGTAAATATTGAGGCAGATTTGATGGTAAAATCAACTTTTGCGTCTTCGAATGAATCGCCGTCGGTTATCACTTCACCCTTAAATTCTTTGAAAAATCCGGTAACGGTAGTTATAACAAGGTGAGTGACTTCAAATTTCACCTCTGTGTGCGCTTTGTCGAACGACCATTTTGTTTGAGCGTTTACGGCGTTTGCGCCGAGCGATATAACCGAAAATAACAAAACTGCTGTTAATAATTTTAATGCTTTCATAAGTGTTGCTCCTTAATATTATTATTTGAAAATTAACTACACAAATATATGTTATAACATCTAATGTTGCAACACCTAAATGTAAATTAATTGACATTTTTCGCAATTAAGTTTTATCGCGCAATTCCCGGGAATGCGTCGGGAGAAATTTTTCTTAATTTTTTTAAGAACAAATAACCATCCTTGCGATTTCCCGAATCGAAATTTACTTTCATCAAATAATAAAGCGCGGGCGAGTTATACGGGTTGAATTCATATGCCTGAACGAGCAATTTTTCAGCCTGGTCCTTGCGCCCTGCGTGATAGTTTGCAATGCCGAGCAGCGCCAACGGAACGTCCTTTCTTGCCGGACATTCCTCAAGAGCGTTTTGAGTGTAAAAGGAAATTCGCTCTAAATTATGAGATTGATTTTCTTTATTCATTGCAAGTAAATAATTGCTTGCTCTTATGTAATTTTCAATAAAATCTATTTTACATTTCTTCCCGCAAATATCTCTTGTCGCGTTTTTCATAAATCCGCTCTTTCTTGTATAAACCGGAAGCATCAAATTCAAATCCCCGGAGTAAATTAATTGGGGATAATAGTTGAAATAAAAATCATTTTTGGAAAAGAGAGCCGCTTCGGGATACGCGCTCGGCTTTAATCCGGCGGGAAATATTATGAAATCGGGTCTTCGAGCCAAAATATAATCGGCGTTATATCTTCTCTCTTTCCAAAGAACCGAAATATTCCCCGCTATTCCCGGTGTTTCTTTTGGGTGCTTGGCAATAAATTTGTCTGTCAGACCGATCAAGTCTATAACTCTCGCATCGGAATAAAACGAAAGCGCGCCAATGGTTGATAGAGCGACAACCGGAGTTCTATTCTCTCTCCATTTTATATCATTCAGCCACGCGGCGTATATTTTCATTTTGCGAACCAGCCCCAATTCAAACGACCGCCACTCGGCTGTTTTCGATTTCTCTTTATCGTAAGTAAAAGAAGCAAAAATTGAAAACATAACTGCGGCGGCAATTGCGTAAACCAAAGAATGTTTTGCGGAAAACTTATTAATAATTTCCTTCAACGCGAAAACCGTAAGAACAAAGGAAAACGGAAGAGCGATAAGCAGAAAGCGGTTTAAGGGAAGCACGTCGCCGCCCACTATAAGCGCGTTTATGATATTCGCAAATATTATAATCAGTATGAACGCGGATTTTCGGTTCTTAGTAAATATTACTAATGTATAAAAAATAGGCGGGAAAACGACGGCAAAATAATAATGTGAAGAGAACGCTTCAGCTATGTAACGTAATCCCCTGTTATAATAAAAAACGCCGAATCCCGTCTTAGCGTAAAATGTGTTCGGCAGCAAGTCCCCGTAATAAGTCAGCTTCCAAATCAAATATATTAAAAACGGCAGGGCGAATACCGACAATTCTTTCGCGCTTTTGGAAAGAAATCTTTTCATTTCAATTCCGTTTAACAAACGACTGACGGAAATAAAAACGAAATATATTGCGAAATAAAAAATTCCCTCCGGGCGCGTTAACGACGCAAGCAGGAAGAAGAACGGACTTAAATAATTAGGAATATCGTTTTCTTTGTTTAGAAAAAAATAAACGGCGCCGAAAATAAGAAACAGAAAGAGCGAAGTTTCCATCGCGCTAACCGACCAGTAAATAAATCCTCCGTTAAAGCTAAGCAGCAGTGAAGGAATGAGAGAGATTAATCCTTGATATAGTTTTCCGGAGTTGACTAACGACGATGTGATGAAATAAAGAACAATTAAAGTTAACGCTCCGAAAAAAACGGAAAGATATTGAGCAAACAATACGTAATCGATTCCGAGCTTACCCAAAGCGGAAAGCAAAATCACCCAAAAGAAGTTCGTGTAACCTTCGACATATTCGCCGGAATTAAAAACAAGTCCCCGCCCGGCGAGAAAATTTTTCACATAGCGGAATGTGGTAAATGAATCGTCTTGATAAAACATATTTTCCACTATGTTGTTAAAGTAAAATAATAATATTAACAGCAGCGCGATCCATAATAATATTTTTCTATTTAGCACAGTATTTATTGAATTCGGTTTGTTCATTTAATATTTACTTCTAATGTAATATTTAATCCCGAGTTTCTTTATAAAAACGGCAAGTGACAAAAATCACAAAAAAACTTTATTGTGACCCTAAACAAATCCTATGTAATATCCGATGATTATACTTAGCCATCAAAATCATGGAGTAAAGCAATGTTAGCGGTATTAGTTTACTTTATCTTTTTTACGGTAATATCAATAGTCTTGTACAAAACTGTAATAACCTTGTACAAGTTCAAACGAGAACGAAAATATATTAACTCATTATTTTTGTAACGAGGAAAAAATGAACGGATTAATAATCACATTATTCATACTCACAATTCTATTGTTAAACAGCAGAAAATTCTTCCGATATTTCCGCGAATTCTTTGCGGACTAACTGTCTATCACAACATTAATAATTTCGAGCGTTTTGAACATATCCGCAAAACTTACATCCATATGAGTAACCGCTCTAACTTTGTCGTGACTTCCGGGAATCATCTTAACGCCATTTTCGCTCAAAGAGATTAAAAACTTGTTTGTCTTTTTCTTTTTCAATTTGAACATAACAATATTTGTTTGAACGGAATCGGGATCAACCTCAATTCCTTTAATTTCATTTAATCCGCGCGCTAACTGTTTTGCTTTTTCGTGGTCTTCGCTCAATCTGTTAATATTATTTTCCAATGCGAACAATCCGGCGGCGGCTAAAATTCCAGCCTGCCGCATTCCGCCTCCCCAGCCTTTGCGAACGCGGTAAGCTTCTTTAATAAACTTTTTACTTCCGGCTATTACGGAACCGACCGGAGCGCCCAGCCCCTTGGAAAGACAGCAGGAAACCGAATCGAAATATTGAGTGTACCGCTTCAATTCAACTCCGGAAGCAATATGAGCGTTCCATAATCTCGCTCCGTCGAGGTGCATTTTTAATTTATGCTTTTTCGCAATTTTGCTTATTTTTTCTATTTCCTCAAGCGGCTGAATTGTGCCGCCCGCTCTATTGTGAGTGTTTTCAATTTCTATCAATTTTGTCCGAGGCATATAATACGCTTCCACCGGACGAACAGCCTCTTCAATTTGACCGGCAGTCATAATTCCGTTTTCGCCGTTGATAAGCATTAATTGAATTCCGCTTAATGCGGCGGGGGAGCCTGATTCGTAGTGAACAATGTGCGTGTCTCTTTCGCAGATTATTTCGTCTCCGGGATTAGTATGTACGTTAAGACAAAGCTGATTTCCCATCACTCCGCTCGGAACAAAGAGCGCGGCTTCGAATCCGAGCAAATCAGCGGCGTATTCTTCTAATTTGTTTACCGTCGGGTCTTCTTTGAAAACATCGTCGCCAACTTCGGCTTCGAACATTGCTTTTCGCATCTCTTCGGATGGTTTTGTAACCGTATCGCTGCGCAGATCAATTGCTTTTTCCATTTAATTTCCTTTATTTTTATTCGTCAATTTTAACAACGAAAATCCGATTAAGCAAATTGAAATTATTACCGAAGTAAAAGGAACCGCCAGCGGATACTCCGTGAAAAATGTTCTTTTATCGTTAAGATATATTTTTCCGGTGATGTAACCTCTTTCAAACATAGCCGTTTCCTTTAATATCCTTCCGTTCGGATCGATAAAGCAGGATATCCCTCCGTTTGCCGCGCGGACAACATATTTTCTGTTTTCCACGGCTCTTAAAACGCCTATCTCTTCGTGCTGATAGGGACCGCTTGAATTTCCATACCACGAATCGTTTGTAATTACCGTTATAAACTGAGCGCCTTTTTTTACAAACTGCGCGGCGAAATCGGAATAGATCGATTCTATGCATATCAGCGCGGCGGTCTTAATCGTATCGCGTTCTTTAATTAAATTGAACACTACCGTATCCTGTCCGGTATTCCAACTCGAAATTCCGACATTCCATTTTATCAAATCTCCGATAAAAGGTATATAATCAACATAAGGAACTTTTTCCCCGAAAGGAACAAGCTTCATTTTGCCGTATCGCTGTATTTCCCTTTTACGCGGATTGAATAAAAGCGCGGAATTGTATGTTGTATAATAAAAGCCGCTTGTCGATGATTTTTTCGCGTCCCACGGCGCCGAGGCGCTGTCGTAGAATCTGACATCGGGCATACCGGTAATTAAAAACACATCTGCGCTGTCTGTAAATTCATGAATGCGGCTGACCTGCTCGGAATAAGAACCGCTGAGCAGATAAACCGGCAAAGCCGATTCCGGCCACACAATCAGTTCCGCGCCTTCGCTAACCGCTTTGCGGGATAAGTCCAAATACAAGTCCAACTGCTCATTCAAATTGCCCTCGTCCCATTTTGCCCAGGGATTAAGATTCGGCTGAATTAAACCCGCGGTTAAACTTCTGCCTGAATCATAATTTTCGCGCAATTTGACAGAGCCATAAATTATCGGCAGAATCAAAATCATTAATAAAATAGTAACGAGTTTTTTATTTATTCGTTTACTATTAAAATATTCATTGAGCAGCAGAAATAGCAAAACATTAAAATAAAGAATCAATAAGGATAGTCCGTAAATTCCAATAATATCGGCGGCTTGAATATAAGTCTGGAATTTAACAAGCCCGTTGCCCGCCAATGCCCAAGGGAATCTAAATTCGGTAACCGAATAAAGATATTCATAAGTTACCCAGAAAAACGGAAAGAACATCAAAGCGGTTTTTTTGTCCAAATGTTTTTTAACGATAAAATAAATTGTTGAGGGAATTAAAAATAGGAGCGGATTAAAAAACATGAGCGCCGCGCCGGAGATCATCAAAAATGTATCGGCTTCTTTAGTCCAACTGCCGACCCAATAAAGAGTTATTACGCTGAAAATTAAAAAAGTAAAATACGTGATCCGGTTTATTTCGGCTAATCCTTCTCGGCGGTTTAAAACTATAAAATAAGGAACTAACGCGGCAAACATTAAATAGGGAAAAGGGAAGGGAGGAAAGGAAAGTCCTAACAAAACTCCCGAAACCAGCGCTAAGCGGACGTCGTTCTTGTTTATATTTTTTAATGTTAAATATTTCATTTCCTTTTTCTCAAAATAAAATATCTCAAAATGAAATACCCGGCAACCACAATCGTGATTCCGATAACGATATTTGAATATGTAGTAAAATAGTAATCTATTCTTTCAACGTTATTGCCGAGTTCCATCCCCAAAAATATTATTGCCGCGTTCCACAGGAATGCCGATATCAATGCGTTTACGAACGTCTTGCCGATATGCAGTTCGTACAGTCCGGAAAAGAAACTGATAACCGA
>CAYNUJ010000151.1:1424-7448 GCA_964400095.1 uncultured Melioribacteraceae bacterium | reverse complement strand
GTCCCTCAAACCGGAATTGTCGATTATAAAGTTGTTGCGGCAAAATATAAGGAAGTGATTGAAGCAAAGGGCGGAGAATTTATCTTTAACGAAAGCGTCGTTAATATTAAACAAAACAGCGCTGAAGTGATAGTACAAACAAATATAGAAGAATATAAAAGCGATTACGTTATTTCCTGCGCGGGACTTCATTCGGACAGAGTGGCTAAAACCACTCATCCCGATTTGCCGCTTAGAATTATTCCTTTCCGCGGCGAATATTATAAATTAAAAAAAGAAAAACGTCATCTCGTGAAAAATTTAATCTATCCAGTTCCCGATCCCGCGTTTCCCTTCCTCGGCGTGCATTTTACCAGAATGATTAACGGCGAAGTGGAAGCCGGACCGAACGCCGTTCTCGCATTTAAACGGGAAGGATATTCCAAGTTCGATTTCAGTTTGAAAGATACGGCGGAAACTTTTGCGTGGAAAGGCTTTCGGAAAGTAGCCGCTAAATATTGGCGAACCGGAATGGGCGAGTTTTACCGCTCGTTCAGCAAAGAAGCGTTTGTTAAAGCGCTGCGGAAATTGATTCCCGAAATAACCGAAAACGACCTTGAACCGGGCGGAGCGGGAATACGCGCCCAAGCGTGCGATAAAAACGGCGGACTGCTCGACGATTTTTATATTTTGAATGACGGCAAAGTGGCGCACGTTTGCAACGCTCCCTCGCCGGCGGCAACGTCCTCGCTCGCAATCGGGGAATATATCGCCGAAAAAGTCATTTTTAAAAGTCATAATTCATAATTTTTCATTCTCCATTCTTAATTATCAATTATAAATTGCAAATGATTTAATTCAAAGTTATTTTTACTAGATTAAGTTTTTTGGAAAAATTAGATTCTTCCGTGCGAGCATTTTAGGAAGAAATAATTTATGATTACAATATATTTTGAATAAAAAATTAGAAAAAATATTACTGCTTTCAGTTGATTTTATTACCATTAATCTCGCCGGATTAGTCTATTTTTATTTCCGGGTGGAATCGGGCGTTTTTAATTTAATCACTCAGCCGGAATTAATTCTCCCTCTTTTGGTAATTTATTTTTACTGGCTGATTGTGTTTTTATTTGTGGGGATGTATAGAACCTGGTTTGCTTCCTCCCGTTTTGACGAACTATCCACTCTTTTTAAGGCTTCCTTTGTCGGAATATTTGTTTTATTTTTTCTTATCTTTTACGATGATACCGCGCACGGCGAATCTTCCGCAGCGAGATATTTAATTTTTATTTATTGGGGATTTTTCCTTTTCTCTGTAAGCGTGGGCAGAGTTATTGTAAGAAGCGTTCAGCGCAAACTTTTAATTAATGGAGTAGGAAGAAAAAACGCGGTTATAGTTGGTTATAATCCAAAAGCAAACAATATTCATAATACAATCAATAAATACCGGGGTTTGGGTATAGACGTAAAAGCCTACGTTGCCGTAAAGCAGGAAAATATCGGCAGGGAATTCAACGGAATTAAGGTTTACGATTATTACAGAAATATTCTGAAAGTGGCGGAGGAAGTTAACGCCGAGGAGGTGATCCTTGCGCTTGAGAAACATGAAGACGATGTGACGATTTACGTAATTGATAAATGCGATTCGAAAAATCTCGGATTAAAAATAGTTCCCGACCTTTACGATATTGTAAGCGGGCAGGCGAGGACATCTCAAATTTACGGTTTCCCGCTGATTGATATTATGCCGCAATTGATGCCGGAGTGGGAAAAGAAAATGAAAAGACTTCTCGATTTAATCGTCTCTCTCTTTATTTTATTGATTACTTCCCCCGCTACGGTTTTAACTTCTATTGCAATTAAATTAAACAGCAAAGGACCGGTTCTTTACAAACAGAGAAGAATGGGAATGAACGGAAAAATATTTAACGTTTATAAATTCCGTTCGATGGTTGTTAACGCCGAAGAAATGACCGGACCGGTTTGGTCAACTAAAGATGATCCGAGAATCACCGCAGTCGGAAGGTTTATCAGAAGAGTTAGAATTGATGAAATTCCTCAGATGATTAACGTTCTCAAAGGCGAAATGAGCCTTGTGGGTCCGCGACCCGAGCGCCCTTATTTTGTGGAAAAATTATCGGAAGAAATTCCGCTTTATAAACGAAGATTAAAAGTCCGCCCGGGCGTTACCGGCTGGGCGCAGGTAAAGCACAAGTACGACGAATCGATTGAAGATGTGAAAACTAAACTGCGCTATGATCTATTTTATATCGAAAATATTTCTTTGAGAATGGACTTTAAAATTTTATTTCGAACTATATTTGTAGTATTATTTGGAAAGGGTCACTATGAATAAGGGTAAATTATGTATAAATCGTTAATTATTATTCCAACATACAATGAAATCAACAATATCCAAAAGTTAATTCCCGATATAATTGAATTGTATCCGAATATGGATATTCTTGTAGTTGACGATAATTCGCCCGACGGCACAGGGGAGCGCGTTAAAGAAATGGGCGAGGTAGATAACAGAATTAAAGTAATCCGCCGCCACGGAAAAATGGGTTTGGGAACCGCTTACTGCGAGGGATTCAGATATATGCTGGATAACAGATATGATCTTGCTATTCAGATGGATGCCGATTATTCGCACGATCCGAAGGTGATTCGCGAATTTATTAACAATATTGAAGATAACGATCTGGTTATCGGAAGCCGCTACATTACAGGCGTAAATGTAATTAACTGGCCTATGCAGCGGCTGCTGCTGAGTTTTTTTGCAAATTTCTATACGCGAGTTATTACGGGAATGCCGGTGCGCGACGCCACCGGAGGTTTCAAATGTTTCAGGAAAGAAGTTCTCGAATCAATCGATTTGAAAAAGATTCGTTCAAACGGATACGCTTTTCAAATTGAAATGAATTTCAAAACTTTTAAAAAAGGTTTCCGCATTAAAGAAATTCCTATCGTTTTTGTCGATCGCATCGAAGGCACTTCAAAAATGTCCAAGAAAATTCTTCGCGAAGCGGTTACTATGGTTTGGAAATTAAGAATAAGAAGTATTCTCGGACTGCTCAGATAAAATTATGATAGATTTATCAGTCATAATCGTTAACTATAATGTTAAGGAATTTCTCCTTAATTTAATTGAATCTATCAAGAAAGCCGCTGGAGAATTATCCCTTGAAATTATAGTGGTTGATAACGCTTCTAAAGACGGCAGCGTTGAAATAATCAGGCAAAACCATCCCGAAGTAATTCTCATCGCTAATGAAAAAAATCTCGGTTTCGGCAAAGCCAATAACATCGGACTCGAAAGGGCAAGCGGCAAATATCTGCTGATGATCAATCCGGATTCCATTGTCCGCGAAGATACATTCCGCAAGATGATAGAATTTTTCGAAACGAATCCCGACGCCGGATTGGCGGGATGCAAAGTGCTGAATCCCGACGGAACATTGCAGCTTCCATGCAGACGCAGTTTCCCCGGACCGTGGACGTCGTTAACGAAAGTTACGGGTTTAAGTTCTATGTTCCCCAACAGTAAAATTTTTGCCCGCTATAATCTTACTTATCTCGATGAAAACGATACTTACGAAGTTGACGCTATTTCCGGTTCGTTTATGATGATGAGCAGAGACGCTTTTGAAAAAGTCGGCGGCTTTGACCCCGATTTTTTTATGTACGGCGAAGACCTCGATTTATGCTACCGCGTACAGCAGTCCGGATACAAAGTATGTTATGTGCACACAACAGAAATAATTCATTACAAAGGGGAAAGTACAAAGCGGAGTGCGATTGACGAAACGAAAGTATTTTACGACGCGATGAACCTTTTCGTCAAAAAACATTTATCTTCGTCTTTTATTGTGGAATGGATATTAATGATCGCTATTTCGATACGGCGTTTAATAGCGTTTGCGAACCGGTTCCGTCTTCCCATCTTAGCGGCTGTTTCCGATTTTTTGTTTTTCGCTTCCGCAATTTATTTGGCGGAAAGCATCTACTTATCCAAAACTGTGTGGGGAGGGTTCCCGCCGGAAATTAAACCATGGGCATACATACTTCCGTCATTTTTTCAAGTTGCCGTTTCCATTTTAAGCGGAGCTTACAAGCGCCAAACCCTTTCGCTCATGCGAGCCGTTATCGCTTTATTGTTCGGAGCGGTGATGATTTCCGCCATGACTTTCTTCCTTAAACAATTTGCCTTCAGCCGCGCGGTTGTGCTTATTACTTATGCGTTTTCGTTCCTATTTTTTGCCGTATGGCGCATTGTAGCTAAGCTCGGATTTAAAATCGGTATTTCGCTCGAAAGCCGCGGCGGCAACACCGTAATTGTCGGCACCGGTCAAAAATCCGCTGAATTAGCCGCTAAGTTAAAATCCAACTTTACGAGTGTTTACCATGTTGTCGGTTTAATCGGCAATTCGATTAAAGAATTCGGAAATGAAGTTAACGGATTTAAAGTTGTAGGTACAATTGAAAATATCAATAAAATAATTGCTGAAAAAAATATCAAAAAAGTTATTTTCTCGTCGGAGGAGATTTCTTTCAACCAAATGTTTTCTGTTGTAGCGGTAAACCGCAACGAGGAGGTCAGCTTTTTATTTTCAGGCAGCCGGACTGATTATCTCGTCGGTAAATCTTCCGTTACCATGCTCGACGATATTCCTCTATTAAAAGTAAACTATAATATTTCCGCTCTGGTTCACAGGTTCGCCAAACGAGTATTGGATTTATCGCTTTCGGCTTTAATTTTACTTTTCATTTATCCTTTCATATATTTGGCATCCAAAGTTTCCGGGAATAAAGGTTCTTTTGTTAAATTTATTTTAAGAACTCCCAAAGTTTTCGGGGGAAAACTTAGTTTCGTCGGTCCGAGTAAAAATTCTTATTATGGAGATTTATTTATCGGGAAAATCGGGTTAACCGGATATTGGTTTACCGAAATTTATGATAAATCCGATGAAGAAGAAGAGGCGAAATTAAATATTTATTATGCGCGTAATCAAAACGTTTGGCTGGATTTGGAGATACTCGGCAAAACGTTTTCGAAGATGTTTATTAATTCGGAGAAATAATGGCAATTAATGTTTTGGAATTTGAAAAACCAATAATTGAATTGGAAAAAAAGATTGAGGAAATGCGGAAGTTGGAAGATAACCTCGACATTTCCGATGAAATAAGTAAACTTGAAGAAAAAGTCAATCAGCTTAAAACTCAAGTTTACAGTAACCTTACAAGATGGCAGAGAGTTCAGCTTGCGCGGCATCCGCAAAGACCTTACACGCAGGATTATATTTATAATATTACAGAAGATTTTATAGAACTTCACGGCGACAGAGCATTTAAAGACGACCACGCAATTGTAGGCGGATTTGCGAAATTAGACGAATATAAAGTAATGATAATAGGGCATCAGAAAGGGCGTGACACAAAAGAAAATCTTTACAGAAATTTTGGAATGCCGAATCCGGAAGGATACAGGAAAGCCCTCCGTTTAATGAAACTCGCAGAAAAATTTAATAAACCCGTTATTACTATGCTCGATACTCCCGGCGCGTACCCGGGATTGGAAGCGGAGCAGAACGGACAAGCGGAAGCTATCGCGCGCAATTTATTAGAAATGAGCAGACTGCGCGTTCCCATAGTTGTTGTTATTATTGGCGAAGGCGCCAGCGGCGGCGCGCTCGGTCTCGGCGTTGGCGATAGAATTCTTATGCTCCAGAATACCTGGTATTCGGTTATTAGCCCGGAATCATGCTCAAGTATTCTATGGCGTTCTTGGGATTATAAAGAACAGGCTGCCGAAGCGTTAAAACTTACCGCCGAAGATTTAAAAGAACAGGGAATAATTGACAGAATAATTCCCGAACCAATTGGAGGCGCTCATAAAGACCATGAAAAAATTGCCGCCACTCTTAAAGCGGTTCTTAAAGAAGAACTTGCCGCGCTGGTGAAAATTAAACCCGAAAAGCTAATTGATATGCGCAGGGAAAAATTCGGCAAGATGGGCGTTTATCAAGAGTAATTGTTGCGAAT
>CAYNUJ010000151.1:0-1324 GCA_964400095.1 uncultured Melioribacteraceae bacterium | reverse complement strand
AATCTAAAAATTTTGTAAAATGGATAAAGAACAAGTTATAAATATTGTAAAAGAGTATTTAAAAGCAGTCAAAAATGAAGGTACCACTATTGACAAAGCGATTTTATTCGGAAGCTATGCCCATGAAAATGCAACTGCGGATAGCGATATTGATTTGATGATTGTATCCAAAGACTTTGACAAAGGCAACGACAGATTGTATGGTAAAGTTTGGGCTCTCACCAGAAAAATCAGCACAAAGATAGAACCGTTTATTATTGGCTGGGATAAATTTCAAAATGATGATTATTCTCCGTTAATCCAAATAGTAAAAGAAAATGGATTTGAAATTGTTTGAGTTTGCCAAGAGTAAAAAAAATGATTAATCATACTACAACTCTCCGTGTGCGGTACGCCGATACCGACAAAATGCAGTTCGTGTATAACGGGAAATATTTGGAATACTTTGAAGTGGGCAGAACGGAAATGCTTAGGAACTGCGGATTGGCATACAGCGAATTGGAAAAAAGCGGTTATCAACTGCCTCTTATAGAAGCGAAAGTAAATTATAAATCACCCGGCAGATACGATGATTTGCTTGATATCAAAGCGACTGTTAAAGAGATATGTTCGGCAAAAATCCATATTGATTACATGATTAGCCGAAAGGGAACCGGAGAAGTAATTGCCGAAGGATATACCGAGCATATTTTCATCCGGGAGGATACAAAACGCCCCGTTCGACCGCCGAAAATTTATATCGATACATTATCCAAATATTTCAGCGATTAATTATTATGCTGGATAAAATCAAAGAACTTACCAAAGACACCGCAATTTACGGTATCAGTACAATGCTCGGCAGGTTTCTCGGATTTCTCCTCGTGCCGTTTTATACCAATGTTTTTACTACAGCCGAATACGGACTTTTTACATATATTTATACAATTCTCGCGTTTTTGAATATTGTTTATATTTACGGTATGGACGCTTCGTTTCTCAAGTATTCGTCGCTTGCGGCTGAAGAAGAAAAGAAAGATGTGTTCTCCACTCCGTTTTTGTTTGTGTCAATAACCTCCGTTTCATTATCGTTTTTATTTTTTGTTTTTAGAACCGAAGCCGTTTCTCTGCTTGACATTCCGTTTAAATTCAGCGGTTTAATGAATTATGTGATTTTAATTATATTATTGGATTCATTAGCTCTTATTCCGTTCGCCAATTTAAGACTGCAGCGTAATGCGGGAAAATTTGCCGTAATCAAAACCGCAAACATTGTTATAAACTTATCTCTGAATTTATTTTTGATTCTTTACTTACAGATGGGTATTGAGGCGGTATTTATTAG
>CAYNUJ010000150.1:0-7835 GCA_964400095.1 uncultured Melioribacteraceae bacterium | reverse complement strand
TGAAGGAGACGAGCGATTTGCCTCATCTCCTTTGGCGCGGAATTTAGTTAGAGCAAATATAGCTCTGGCGTCAAAATTCAACAAGGTTATGCCCGCTCCGTTGACGAGAGTTCTCGCTTCCCGATTCCAAGACGCAGGCAAAACAGTTACCGACGAAGACGGAAATCCGATTTCTTTCGATTTAATCAGAGCAAGCGTAAATCTTATTGTAGCGAGTATTTTAATTTCAATCGCCACTTCGTGGAAACTTCCGTTATCCACAACTTATGTTACGTTTATGGTTGCGATGGGAACTTCTTTATCGGATAAAGCTTGGGGACGCGACAGCGCGGTGTACCGCATAAACGGAGTAATGACGGTTATTGCCGGCTGGTTTTTTACAGCTTTTATCGCTTTTACAATCGCGGGATTATTTGCGGTAATAATTTATTACGGCGAAACATTCGCTATTATCGGGCTTTCGCTATTGGCGCTTTATCTCGTTAGTAAAACGCATAAACTGCACAAATTAAAAAGTTTAGAGGATGCTTCCGATGATCAGATGGAGATGGAGCCGGTCACTACTATTATAACTACAATAGAGAAATTAAATCTCCGTTACAAAAAGTTCTTCGGTTTGGTAGATAAAACTCTCGGCGCCACGTTTGAATCTTTTGTTAAATTCGACAGAAGTTCTCTTAAGCAAAATATTGAAACTATGAAAAAAGTTAAGAAAAGGGGCAATAAAATTGTAACGGATATTATTTTTGTAGTTAAAAATTTACCCGAAAACGAATTGAAAAAAGGAAGACGCTACGGCAGAATGATGGGAGCTACTCAGGAAATAGCTTACCTTGTTAGAGACCTTAGCGAAAAACTTTTCGATCATATCGACAATAATCATAGACCGTTTAAGAAGGAATGGAACGAAAATATTCTTTCCGTTGCCAATATGCTGAGTCTGCAAATTCAAAGCGCAATAAAATATTTTGAAGACCCTTCAACTTTTGAAGATATTGCCGATTCGACCGAGCGGGTGAATATTTTATTGCAAGCGCTGGACGAAAAACAAGTGGAAATGCTAAGAGCCGAAGGAGAAAATTTCAGCGCAAGGAGCAATTCTCTTTATGTGGATATACTTTCTTTCGCCGATAATTTCAGCGGACAATTATTCCATCTTATATCCGTGATAAATAAAAATTATATAAGTCTTCAAAAAGACGGACAAAAAGTTGAAGAGGGGGAATAAAGAGGAGACTTATTTATGTTTACTCAAAGTTTCTCTGCTGTATTTTTTCAACAGTTGCTTTTCCACCGCGTTAATCGGGTAATTATCTTTGTCGAAAAGATAATCGAACGGAACCCCGTCCAATATTGAAGCTAAAATATAAGCCTCCATTTTCGGATTTTTAACGCCGATCTTTTTAAACGTTGAGGTGAAAAGTTTGATGTATTTTTCCACCAAATGACCGAAAACTTTTTTTGCCATTCCGGACATTTCGACCTGCGTCATAAAATTTATATACAAAAGCCAAAATTGCTCGTTATTTTTAACCTGCTGAATGGCGCCTTTAATGGAGTATTGAATTATTTCGTACGGGTCGATTGAAGTATCAAATATCGAATCGAACTGAGACATAACTCTTTCAAGATCGAGTAGAACGGCTTCGGCTAATTCCTTTTTGCTGCCGAAATAATTATAAGCCAAACCCTTGCTAACGCCGGCTTCATTCGCGATATCGGCAATTGAAGCCCCGTGATATCCTTTGACGGCAAAAACTTTCAATCCGGCGTCAAGTATCTGTCGTTTTGTCTTTTCTCTTATTTCCTTGAATTGTTCGGGTCTTCTCGGCATTTTTATTGACTAATTGTTCAGTCATAAAAATAAAGTATTTGCGGCTGAATTACAACTGCCGGATAAATGACTCTCTAAAATTCGCGCGTCAAGTATTTTCGTTGTAATTTGCTTAATAATTTTCAGCAAAATTTTGCTCGTCAACAGATACCGGAGGAAAAATGAGAGATAAAATTCTTGTAATAATAAGCACATCCGAGAAGGAAAAGGCGTTAACGGGAATGATGTATGCCGTTAATTCCCTGATGCACGGATGGATGGAAGACGTTCAACTATTTCTGTTTGGTCCGGCGGAGAAGCTGTTTCCGAAGGATGAGGAACTGCAGAAATATTTAAGGGAATTTATTGATATGAGCGGGGAACCCGTCGCGTGTAAGTTTATCGCCGATAAGAATGGCGGCGGAGAAGAATTAACTGCGTTAGGATTGAACGTGGATTACGTCGGCGAGAAAATATCCCGTTTAATTAAAGACGGTTATGTTCCGCTGATATGGTGATAATTACCGATTTGCTTAAGATTGAAATATTAATCTTTTAGAAACCTTTGAATAACTGACAAAAGGAAGTTGCGCAAAGGTTCTTATTTTTGCATTGAGAAAAATAAAATTGAATTTCACGTTGGCGCCGGGACGTACAACTTCTATTTGAATTTGTGCGCTTTGAATAAATAATTAAAATTCTGATTTGCAAATTAGTCGAAATTGTCATATTTTATGACTGAACGTTTGGTCAATTATAAACGGATTGAAAAATGAAAAAAAGCATTTCCCTATTCTTCTCGTTTCTCTTTTTTATTTCTATTAACGCGCAATCGGCTATCGAAATAATCCATAAAGCCGAAGACGTAATTAAAGGGAAAACCTCCCACGGAATTATTGAAATGACGGTTGTTACGCCTGATTATGAGCGAACGCTTAAAATGGAAAGCTGGTGGGTTGGCAACGACAAAACGCTTATTGTTATAAAATCTCCGAGGAGAGAGAAAGGAAACAAAACTCTGAAGATCGGCAATGAGATGTGGAATTACCTCCGGAACACCGAAACCACAATAAAAATTCCTCCTTCGATGATGCTGCAGAGCTGGAACGGCAGCGATTTTACAAACGACGACCTTGTGAGAGAATCGAATCTTGAAAGGGATTACGAACAGAAAATATTAGGCGAAGAGGAATTATTCGGAGAAACCTGCTGGAAAATTGAACTTATTCCTCATCCCGACGCGCCGGTAGTTTGGGGGAAACTAATTTACTGGGTTCGCAAAAAAAATATCATTCCCGCAAAAGTAGCTTATTACGACGAGCAGGGCGTGATGAAACGTTACATGGAATTCCGAGACGTTAAAAAAATGGGCGGACGGATTTTACCGACGATTTGGAGAATGGTCAACGCGGTTAAAAAAGGGCATTCAACCTCTTTCAAATTAATCGAGATGGAATTTGATATCAAAATTCCGAATAGAATATTCTCCTTTAGGGAACTGGAGCGAGGTAATTGAATTGAAATTATTATTGAAATTAGCCTGGCGGAATATTTGGCGGAATAAAAGAAGGTCTTTGCTTACTCTCGCTGCAATAGGTTTTGCCACAACGGTGGCAATTGCTACGAGAGGATTTCAATTCGGGACTTATGATTTAAATATAAGATATGTGGGAGAATTAATGTCGGGTTTTCTGCAGGTTCAAAAACCTGGATATCAGAAAAATCCGTCAATCCGCAAAGGTTTCAAGTTTGACGACAAACTCGCGGAAATTATAAAATCGGACGAAAATGTTAAAGGTTTTGCGCCGAGGATTGTAAGCGACGGTTTAATTAGCTTCGGAAATAAAACTCAAGGAACCGCGATATTCGGTATCGATCCTTCGATGGAAAAAAAGGCGTCTAAGATAATAGCCAAACTGAATAAGGGGAGATTTTTTAAAGGCGTTGACTCGGATGAAATTGTTGTCGGATCAAAACTGCTTCAACTCATCGACGCTGAAATTGGCGATACCGTAGTAATTCTTTCGCAGGGAGCCGACGGTTCTATGGGGAATTTAAAATTTAAAATAACCGGAACCGTCAAGTTCGGATTAGGCGACGTTGATAAAACGCTTGTTTTTATGGGCTTGAATACCGCGCGCGAATTAACCGCTCTTTACGGAAGAGTTAATCTTGTGGCGATTAATGTTTTCGATCTTAATATTTTAGCCGACACAAAAACCCGTTTATTAAGTAAATTGGACGGAGACAAACTTAATGTGGTTGATTGGATGGAGATAATGCCCGATCTGAAAAATTCCATCGATTTCGATAATATCAGCGGCGCTTTAATGATGTTTATTCTTATTGTGATTGTAGCGTTTGGAATTCTCAATACCATTCTCATGTCCGTTTCAGAGCGCTTTAAAGAATTCGGAATTTCTTTATCCATTGGAATGTCGCAAAATAAATTAGTATTGATAGTAGCTTTAGAGGCTCTCTTCTTATCCATTATTGGAATTTGTCTTGGAGATTTGGCCGGTTACTTTATTAATCATTATTTTACTATCAATCCGATTGAATTCGGTTCGGAAATGAGCGAATTATATAAAGAGTACGGATTTCTGCCGCAGTTAAAGTCTATGACCGCGTCGTTCATTTTTATTCATACTTCGCTGGTGATATTCATTGTATCGATAGTTGCGAGTATTTATCCGATGATAAAAGTTTACAGATTGGAGCCGCTTAAAGGAATACGATATACTTAGCCTGCTTCAAAATTCTGTCGTTATTTTGAATAAATGACAAATTGTCATTCTGATCCCGACGATTTTTGTCGGGAGAAGAATCTCAATGTTACTCAAAATCGAGATATTTCGTCCCGCAGAGCGGGACTCAATATGACAAGAGGAAGTTTCGCAAAGGCTTCTATAATTAATTATAGGTTGGAATGTGTTATTTAAATTAGCGTGGCGTAATATATGGAGGAATAAAAGACGATCGGTGATTGTGTTAACTTCGGTGGTTGTCGGAGTAACAGCTTCAATTGTTTTGGACGCCTTTCAAAACGGAATGATTAATCAAATGCTTATGAATCAAATCAGTTTGAATGTTTCGCACATGCAGATACATAAAAGCGGATTCAACGAAGATAAAGCGGTGAAAAATTTTATCAATAAACCCGGCGTTATCGAGAAAGAACTGTCCGGTAATCCTAACGTAAAATATTTCAGCAAAAGAGTAATTGCGTTCGGATTGATAAGTTCCACGGACAATTCGTCGGGCGTATATATTTACGGGGTGGAACCGGATAAGGAACCGAATATATCAATGGTTAAACGCTCGCTGATAAAAGGCAGATATTTGAGCGGCAAGGATCGGGAAATATTAATCGGAGAAAAACTCTCCGAAAAACTCGCTGTTGATTTGGGCGATAAAATTGTCGCTATGTCAAACACTCCGGATGGAGAAATTGCTTCGGAGGTTTTCAGAATTGTCGGGATCTTTCGTTCGCCGAGTTCCGATTTCGATAAAACCGACATATTTATTCCGCTGTTTACCGCGCAGAGAATGCTGGAATTAGGTTCGAATGTTCATGAGTTCGCGGTAATTTTTAACGATTATCTTCAAGCGGATAAAATTGCGGAAACCATTCGCGACGATATTGACTCCGATTATGAAGTTCTCTCGTACAATGATATTTTACCGCTTCTTGTGCTTCAAGTGGATATGTATAAAGAGATGGTTTATATAATTAATTTCATCATCGGACTATCGCTGATTTTCGGGATAGTTAATTCAATGCTTATGTCGGTTTTCGAACGCATTCAGGAAATCGGCGTTCTAATGTCTATCGGTATGAAAAACATTAAGATTATATGGATGATACTTTTCGAAGCTTTTATACTCGGCGCCTTAGGCACGTTTCTCGGAATACTCAGCGGATACATTGTTTTTTCTCTTTTTCTCGCCGACGGAATAAACTTAAGCGTCTTCGCTCAAAGTCTGCAGTCATTCGGCGTTGGGGCTGTTATTTATCCGATTTTATCTTTGGAAAATTTAGTTTCCTTATTAATTATGATACCGTTTATTACCTTAGTCGGAGCGCTTTACCCCGCTTACAAAGCCGTTAAATTGGAACCGGTTTACGCAATTAGATATGTTTAACAGAGGAAGAAAATGGAAATTATTAGAACCGAAAAAATGAATAAAGTTTACGAAGACAACGGGGTTCCCGTTCATGCGTTAAAGGAAATAAATATTAAAATTGACAGAGGGGAGTATATTGTTATCGCCGGTCCCTCCGGTTCCGGTAAAACAACATTATTGAATTTATTGGGGGCGCTGGACAAACCTACCGACGGAGATATTTATTTCAGCAACGAATTGTTGTCGAACAAATCGAAAAAAGAATTGTCCCGTATGCGGCTGAATAAATTCGGGTTCGTTTTTCAGGCGTATAATCTTATTCCGGTATTAACGGCAATGGAAAATATCGAATTCAGCATGATGCTGCTCGGAATACCGGAAAAGGAAAGAAAAGATAAAGCTAATGCTTTAATGGATGAACTGGGGATCGGCGAATTAGCCGATAAACGTCCGAATGAAATGAGCGGCGGACAGCAGCAGCGGGTGGCTGTTGCGCGCGCAATAGTTAACGAACCTGAAATTGTTTTTGCCGACGAACCGACCGCCAATCTCGATTCTAAAACCGGCGATAATCTGCTTACCTTAATGGAGAAAATGAACGAAGATAAAAATATTACGTTCATTTTTTCATCGCACGACAAGCAGGTAATCGACAGAGCCAAAAGGCTGGTTATTTTACGCGACGGACAAATTAAAGAATGATGAAAAAAGTTAAAAACTTTTTATTTATTTCCTTCATTTTATTTTCAACTTCATTTGCGCAGATTGACTACGATTTCAGCGGTTATATAAACGAATTTCCCATGGTTCAGATTGTTAATCAAAGTCTATCGGAACTCTACGGAATAGATAAATCTTTCGCGCTCAATTTAACCCGCGTGCGCCTGCGTCCGGTGCTTAATTTCGGCGATAACGGAAGATTAAACATAGAAGCTGAAAGCGCTATTTTCTATTATCAAAATTTAACCGGGTTTTTTTCGGCAAACGCGGCTAAATCTCCCCGGCAGGTTGTTAATATGAAATGGCTGATAAAAAACGACAATAACGTTTCCGCGCTTAATTTTATCGACAGACTTTATTACCGTCAGGGTTTCGATTGGGGAAACATTATAATCGGCAGACAGAGAATATCGTGGGGAACAGGAAGAATTTGGAACCCGGTTGATTTGTTTAATCCTCTCAATCCGACCACATTCTACAAAATTGAAAAAGACGGCGCCGACGCTGTTTCCCTTAAATATTATTTGGGAGATTTCAGCGATTTAAATATTGTGTTCAATCCCGCGGAAAAAATAGGCGACAGCAACGCCGGCATAAGACTGAGGTCTAATTTCGGTGAAAACGACGTTTCATTCATTACCGGCAGATTCGATAAAAAGATTGTAGCCGGATTCGATTACGCGGGGAACCTTTCTGATGCGGGCATTCGGGCGGAGGGACTTTTTTCTTTCGGCGAGAAAAAAAAATCTCAGAATAATTTTAAGCTTATAGCCGGAGCGGATTATCAATTTACGCCTGATTTCTACGCGCTGGCTGAATATCATTACAACGGAGAAGGAAAAACGGATAAAACAAAGTATGAATTTGACCGCCTGCTTAAAGGCGAAATTTTAAATTTGAATAAAAATTATTTGGCGCTCAGCGGTATGTATCAATTGACTCCTCTGCTGAACTCAACGTTCTTTTTTATTAGCAGTTTGAATGATAAAAGTAGCTTCTACGGATTAACTTTTAATTACTCTTACAGCGATAATCTTTATTTGAATCTGGGAGGGCAGTATTTCAGCGGCAGCAGCTTCACCGAGTATTGGTATTATCCGAATTCCGCGTATTTACAGGTGGAGTATTATTTTTAGTTTTTATTTCTCGCAAAGCCGCAGAGAAATATCGAACG
>CAYNUJ010000149.1:3400-7836 GCA_964400095.1 uncultured Melioribacteraceae bacterium | reverse complement strand
CAATATCTTCAACGCTGCCGTTTATCTCCTCAATCAATTCAACACCCAAATCCATTTTGCTGTGAGCGTAAATATTATCAAGTCCTTTTACCGTTTCCATAAAATCGAATAATTCGAATCTCTTTAACAAGTCAATTAAAGTGTGCAGAGAATATGCGGATAAAACATACTGCTTAACGCCGGCATTGTAAAGTCCGCGAACAATTTCGGAAGCTCCCTCGGCTAAACTGCAATTTAATTTTTGCTCTTCATACTGCCGCATCCATTCGCTTCCGAGCGATTCAAAACTTTCCTTTTCAAAATCGAATAATTTCGCGTAATAATCTTTAACGGGGAAAGTAAATATATCGCGGTATTCCGTTAGTGAAAGAGATTTGAGATTACGCTGTTTGAGTAAATTGTTAACTAAGTCGAGGCACAGTTCCGCGTCGTCCCAAAGCGTGCCGTTCCAATCCCAGATTACATGTTTGTATTTCATTGTCAATGACCGTGCCCGTAGTTTTTCTCTCCGGCTGTCACGGCAATATTCAAATAATTACCTTTTGTGGGCAGAGGGCAAGTAGCGTATTTGGTGAACGCGCAGGGCGGATTGTACGCTTTATTGAAATCGAGTATCACGCGGTTGTTTGAATCCGGTTTATCGGTATAGATGAATCTTCCGGCTCCGTATGTTTCCTCTCCGCTTGTTAAATCGGCGAATACGATAAAATATTTATCTCCCGCATCTGTAACGTCGAGCGTAAATTTTTCACCTTGAATTTTGAAACTCAACTTCCCGGGAGATAATTCTTTTTCAATTGTGCCGATAATGGTGGGAATATTCAATTCCTTGGGCGGATTGTAGGGCATAAATTCGGCATTAATCCGCCAATCTTCGTTCACCGGAAATCTTTCAATTCCTTCAAAGCTTTTTAAGAGATCGGCTTCCAAATCCCTCAGGCGGACTCCGTATTTATCGGGACCCCTTTTAATAATATGCCATCTGAGAGTTTTGTGACTTAGTATTGTTGTGTTTTCGTGCAAATCGTCAATCATTCTCATTTTTTTTACAGAGGAACCGTTCAAGAAAACTAACGAGTGTTCATTAACAACAATGGTGATTACGCTGTCTGTTTTAACAAATTTACCGAGAAATTTTCTGGCTTTTCCTTCCGGAAAAATAATGTCGTTGGAAGGGTCGGAACCGAAAGTATTCGTACCTTCTTTTAACCAATAGAGTCCGACCAAATTAAGCCAGCCGTTCTCCTTTCTTAGATTAGCAATCCTTTTCCGATGCCAGTCGTTGATCTCTTTTATGTATCGCGCGGAACCTTTTTCGCTGTATTCCTTTCCGCATCCGGAGATTGCAAAAAAAGCGAAAAGAATTAAAAATAAATTTAATATTAATTTTTTCATTGAACCTCCGGCTGTTCATTAATTTGATATGATAATAATTCCCGTCGTCGAGCTTCCGCCGAGCCGCTAATTAAAATACTCTCTCTCCCTGAATTCTACGCCGAGTTCGTTTGTAACGAACACTTTCGCTTTCTCCGAATCCACTTCATCCATCCCTACGATAGACATAACAACTTTAGCGTAAGGTTTTGATTTCCTTGCGAAGTCGAGCATTTCCGCGTAGAGCTTTTTGTCAACTCTCATCAGAGCCGCATACTGGTCGGGATCGACCGAATTCAGACTAATTGAAACCACGTCGATTAATCCCTCCATTTCGGGAGTGATATCGCGTTTGTTAATAATGTTTCCATGACCGTCGGTATTCAGTCTTGTCATTCCGCCGTTATCCTTTACGTACCGCGAAATTTCCTTCACTACTTCCCATCGAATAGTCGGTTCGCCGTAACCGCAAAAAACAATTTCCTTATATTTAGCCGGATCGCCTATTTCTTTAATAAACACCTCCGGCGCCGGCTCCTCTTCTTTTGTCATACTTAGTTTATGACCTTTTACTACCGCTTCCCCTTTTCGGTCGCAAAACACGCAATCGGCATTACATCTATTTGTAACATTTATATAAAGGGAATCGCCCAATTGATAAGTGAATTTCGTTTCAGGCTTATCGCCGATACCGAAAAATTTGTAAACGTTGTAAGTGGTCGCGCGGGCGACGTCCTCGAAAGAGCAGCCGTGAAGCTCAGCTAATTTTTCCGCTACCAATCTGACGTGCATCGGTTCGTTCCGTTTGCCCCGGTGGGGAACGGGAGTTAAAAAAGGCGAGTCGGTTTCCAGAAGAATGTTATCTATTTCAATTGAGGACGCGATAAGTCTGAGCGAGTCGGCGTTCTTAAACGTAATGTTGCCCGGAAACGAAATCATATGCCCCATTCTCACCAGTTCCTTTGCGTCTTTATCAGAACCGGCAAAGCAATGGAACTGAGCGCGGAGACCGGAATCCATGTACTCTCGGGCAATATTCATCATATCGCCGTTCGCCTCTCGGTTATGAACGATTACCGGGAGGTTTAATTCTAGCGCTAGATCAAGCTGCGCTTTGTAAGCTATAATTTGGGTTTCCCGCGGGGAAAAATCGTAAAAGTAATCCAGCCCTATTTCGCCTATCGCCACAACTTTTGAATCGGAAGCTAATTCCCGCAAACGATCTATCCAATCCGGCTGCCAATCGGAACAATCGTGCGGATGAATTCCGATTGAAACGTAAATATTTTCGTGTTGTGCTGCAATATCGAGCGCCGCCTGAGCGTTCTTAAAATCGGTTGAAGGAATTATCAAGTATTCAACTTCCGCGTCCTTAGCGCGTTTTATTACATCGTTCAGATCTTCTTTGAAATTCTCGAAGAAAAGATGCGCATGTGTATCTATTAACATATCGTCTTGGCTTTATTGAACAATAATTACTAAAATAATAGCTCTAAATTTAGGGAAATATTTCTGATAGGAGAAACGTTGCCGATCATTTCAATGTAATTATAATTAAGAAGGTTATTTACATTAATATAAACATTAAGGGGAACGTTGAAATTATAGAGAGAAGCTCCGGCTCTAAAATCAACCACAAACACTTCCGTACGGCGGTCTCCTTCTTTAACCAGCCCTAAGTCAACAAGTTCGTTATCAATTTCCTCAACCCGGCTCCAATAGCGGAAATCCATTCCAAATTGATAAAATGAAGGCGCGAAAGTAAAAGAGGAATAAATTAAATGTCTTGGACGGTATTTCAACGCGCGGCTGTTTTCAATATCCCTAGCCCATAAATAAGTGTAGCTTACGTTAAAGGAAGAATAAATGGACGGCGCGTTCACTTTAATTCCCAATTCTCCGCCTTGAATTCTGGCGCGGGTCACATTTTCGAAGAATACTTTCCCGTCGGACGGATCAATTGACGGCTCGATCATATCATAATAATCGTTGTGAAAAACCGCGGCGTCAATCTCCGCTATATTGCCGATTATTTTTTTCACTCCGAATTCGGCTGTATAATTGCTTTCCGGAGCTACGGAGGGATTGGGTTTAATAGATATGCCGGATGTATTGGTGGAAGTAAAAGCTTCGGCTAAAGAGGGGGCGCGGAAGCCTTTTCCCACTGAAGCCCGCAGAATAAAATCTTTGCTCAGTTTGTAGTTAAATCCGACCTTCGGCGAGAAATCGTTATACGCTTTAAGCGTATCCAACCTAGTCATATCGTATCTCGCGCCGAAGGTTACCGATAAAGGAAAATCGAATTTGTATTCCGCCTGAAAATATCCTCCGAATCCTATGGATGTAGGATTGCCGAAAATATTGGAGGTAACCACTCCTCTGGTGAGTTCCACACCGTAAATAATTTTCGCTTTTTCACTAATTTTCTGCGCGGATTGTATTTCCGTCCTAAGCAATTCGGACTTGGAATTATTCGCGCTTTCCGATTCGTCGTTCCAGTTGCTGTAATAATAACTTGTGATTACCTTCAAATCCCAATCATCGGTTATTTTATGATTAAATTTCAATCCGGCTATTATTCTTTGAGAGGATACAATCTGTCCTTGGTCTGCATCCGGCGGAACGAGCGCGTGCCGGGAGTCCTTCCAAAAGTTGAAAGTCCCTCTCTGCTGAAAGAAGCCTAAACCAAGTATCTGAAGCGAGTTTTTATCAGAGAATTTATATGAAGTTTTAAAGTAGCTCGAATAACGTTTGTACCAGTCGCTTTGACGGTAACCCATATTTTCGTCGCGCGTGAGCGAAACGGAGTAGCCGAGATTCCCGGACGAGTTTGAATGCGCCGCGGTTAAACGGTTAAAACTTCTGTTCTCTCCCGACCAGTCCCACTGCGAATAATAGGGTTTGTCATAAACTCCAAAATATCCTCTAACATAAGTTACCGGAGTTTGCGAATTATTTTTGGTGAGCACGTTAACCACTCCGCCCAGCGCCGTAGAACCGTAAAGCGAACTTGCCGCGCCTTTAATCACTTCAACTTTTTTAATGTCGGTAATGGGAACCAA
>CAYNUJ010000149.1:0-3300 GCA_964400095.1 uncultured Melioribacteraceae bacterium | reverse complement strand
GCGGCGGAAACAACTACCTGATCGAATTCGATATCGGTTTTTTCCAACTGCACAATTAATTTTATATCGGAATTATCTATTTTGATTTTACGCTTCGATTTTTTATATCCTATCATCGACGTTTGAAGCGTATAATTTCCGTTTGGTATTCTTTCAATTATGAATCTCCCGTTAACATCCGCCGCGCCTCCGTATTCGGTTCCGAGCAAAATAATATTCGCGCCTGCAAGCGGAGCGCCGTTTTTGTCGATAACCTTCCCCGTTATATTCGCTTGGGAATAAACTATCGACGCGGTTAGTAATATGACTGTTAAAATTTTCATCATTTATTCGCCCGGCGGCTGAATTGGAGGATTGTCAAAATCACAATAAATGTTAATATTTGTAAGAAAAGTATTAGGCGGAATTTTCAATTTAGCGGGATTTAAAGTATCCGGAGGAATCGTATAAAGTCCCACGACGACCCAATCGCTGCGGCTAAAAGAAGCGAAGGCAGTTGACTGAGCTACGGCGAGATAAGAATATTCCCCGGGTTCAATATTCGCTACCGAGGATAAGTCTGAAAGAGTATTGTAAGTATATTCCGTCGTATTTTCGGGAATCATTTCGCTGACGTACCGCAGATTAAACGCGTTGAAGTCTGCCGAGCTTAACAGCGGATCTTTAAATAGAACTATTCGGGTCTGAATAATGCTGTCAGGCCACGCGCCTTTGAAATAAATTGTCCCGGAAAAACCGGGTTCCTGTGTTACTTCCGGCGCGGGTTCAATCCCGTGACTGCATGAAAAGAGAACCGGAATCAGCAAAATTGATAATAACCTTAGCTTCATAGATAAAAAATAAGGGTAATAATTGAAAAACACAATTCATTATTAGAAATAACAAATCTGTTGGAAACCGATCGAGTTCTTTGAACAAAAATCAATACAACATTTCTTTTCCGTCCGCTCTTAAAAAATATACTTTAACTTTCAACTTGTAGAATGAACTTATTATTCTTTAGTTTTAGCGTTGTAATTATGGAGATTAAATGGATATTTCACAGACAATTGCGAATGAATTAAACTTAAATACAAATCAGATCAATACCGTTCTTCGACTTTTTGAAGAAGGCGCCACTATTCCTTTTATTGCCCGTTACCGCAAGGAAAAAACGGGCGGATTGGACGAAGAACAGTTGAGAGATATTGAAGATAGACATAATTATCTCTCGATATTGGAGAACCGGAAAACCGCGATACTCAAAAGCATTGAAGAACAGGGAAAACTCACGCCTGAATTAAAAAACAAAATTCTTTCGGCGGAAAAATTGCAGGAAGTTGAAGACCTTTATCTTCCCTATAAACCAAAAAGGAAAACCAGAGGAGCAATAGCAAAAGCTAAGGGATTGGAATCGCTGGCTCTTTTTATTTTGGAGAATCCGCAATTTGACGGGAATTTTGAATCTTTTACAGCCGAATTTATTGACGAAGAAAAAGGCGCGAGTTCCGCGGAAGAGGCGTTAAACGGAGCTTGCGATATAATCGCCGAAATGATATCGGAGACAGCCGAAGTAAGAAAAATTGTGAGAGAATTTTTGAGGAATGAATCTCTCGTTGCTTCCAAAAGAATTCTTTTGCCCGGCGAGTCCGAAGAAAAAATGCAGAACGATAATTACCAGATATATCACGATTTCCGCATAGATATAAAGCGTATAAAACCGCATCAGGTTCTTGCAATAAACAGAGGTGAAAGAGAAAAATTTCTGCGAGCCGGATTGGATTTCGATAAAGAGGAAGTTTTGAAACTGATTTATGATGAATTCTTCTGCTCTCGAAAAACCGTTTTTGAAAATTTACTTAGAGATACGACGGAAGACGCTTTCAATAGATTAATTCATCCTTCGCTGGAAAGGGAAATACGGAAGGAACTAACGCAAAAAGCGGACGAGCACGCGATAGAAGTTTTCGCTTCCAATTTAAGGCAGCTTCTGCTTCAGCCGCCGATATCGAATGTAATAATAATGGGAATCGATCCCGGATTTGTCTCCGGCTCCAAAGTGGCGGTTATCGACGAAACAGGCAAGTATCTTGAAGGAAGAACAATTTATCCGCATCCGCCGCAGAAAAAAGTTCGCGAAGCTAAAAATGTAATCGCGAATTTTGTGAGAAAATACAACGTCGAATTAATTGCGATAGGCAACGGAACGGCAAGCCGTGAAACGGAATTTCTTGTAGCGGAATTGATTAAAGAGGAAAAACTGAATTGCCATTATCTTATTGTAAATGAAGCGGGGGCTTCGGTCTATTCGGCTTCAAAATTAGCGAAGGAAGAATTTCCCGAACTCGACGCGAGCATGAGAGGAAATATTTCTATCGCCCGACGCGTACTTGATCCTCTCGCGGAATTAGTTAAAATCGATCCGCAGTCGATAGGGGTGGGATTATATCAGCACGATGTCGATCAGAAAATGCTCACCAAAAAACTGGACGATGTGGTAGTTAGCTGCGTTAATTACGTAGGAGTGGATTTAAATACCGCTTCGGTTTCTCTGCTTACTTACGTTTCCGGATTAAATAAAAGAATAGCAAAAGCGATTGTTAATTACAGGGAATCTGCCGGGAGTTTCAAAAACCGGAACGAACTGATGAAAGTTTCCGGAATTGGCGAAAAAGCTTTCGAACAGTGCGCTGGATTTCTTAAAATTCCAAACGGGAATAATCCGCTCGATAATACTTTCATTCACCCCGAATCTTACGAAGCGGCGGAAAAACTTTTGAAACTCGCGGGTGTTTCTCCAAACCAAATTTCAACGAACGGGAGCCTTGCCGAATTATTAGTTAAAGAGAAGGGAATCGGGAAAACAGCCGAACAAATAGGCGTAGGCATTCCCACATTGAAGGATATATTGGAAAATCTCAAAAAGCCCGGACGCGATCCGCGGGAAGAAATGCCGAAACCAATTTTAAGGAGCGACGTGCTGAAAATGGAAGACCTTTCGGAGGGAATGATATTGAAAGGTACGGTAAGAAACGTGGTGGATTTCGGCGCGTTTGTCGATATCGGCGTTAAACAGGACGGTCTGCTTCACATCAGCCAGATAGCGGATAAATTTATAAAACATCCGCTCGAAGCTCTTTCGGTTGGGGATATAATCGACGTAAAAATTCTTTCGGTTGAAATTGAAAGAGGCAGAATTTCGCTTAGTAGGAAGATATAGGATTGCCGCCTAAATACTTGCAATTATTGTCTTTTAGAAACCTTTAAATAACTGATCCCGACGATTTTTGTCGGGAGAAGAATCTCAATGTTACTCAAAAT
>CAYNUJ010000148.1:0-8030 GCA_964400095.1 uncultured Melioribacteraceae bacterium | reverse complement strand
GAAGGTTTGATTATGGATATTTTAGGATTATAATTATGAACAATCAGTTAAATATCTCTATCGATTTTATCAGACAACTCAAGCGGCAAATTCTTGCCAGTAGGTATGTTGTTGCGAAAATTGCCAATGCCGAATCTTTAAGGCTTTACTTTGCTATTGGTAAATCTGTTGACGAACAGTTTAAACAACAGAAATGGGGCGCAAAAGTTTTGGAAACTGTCTCTGAGCGGCTACAACAGGAATTGCCGGGGTTAAGGGGTTTTTCAGCCCCCAATCTGAAAAAGATGAGACTTTTTTATCAAGCATGGAAAAACAACGCATTAATTAGTTCGACACTGTCGAACCAAAATAATATTGTGAATATTAATAATTTTTTATCTATTTCATTCTCTCATCACTTTGATATTTTTACAGCGATAAAAGAAAGTAAAGACGCTTGGTATTACATAAATAAAGCAGCCGAAGAATTCTGGACTGTTCGGCAACTTCGAGTTGAACTGAAAAAAGGAAAGTTCAAACCGGAATATGTGGGTAAAATGAATTTCTATCTTTCCGCTTTGGATGACCTGATAAAACAACCTCACGAAAACCCCTCTATCGGGATTATCCTTTGCAAAGAGAAAAATAATAAAACAGTGGAATACAGTTTTAGAGACTTAAACAAACCGATGGGCGTAGCAGTTTTTAAAACAACTGATAAACTGCCGGAAAAATATCAAAATGTATTGCCAAGCCCCGAAGAACTTAAAAAGCTTTTGGATTGAGATTATGGTAGAACTAAAATTAAAATATAAAAAGTATCCCGCTTATAAAGACTCCGGCGTGGAATGGCTGGGCGAAATACCGAAGGGGTGGAAGGCAGTTAGACTGAAATTTTTGTTTCGAGATGTCTCTTTAAAAAACAAACCAGAAAAGGAATTACTTTCGGTAACTCAGGATAAAGGAGTTGTTCCAAGAACGTGGGTTGAGAATAGAATGGTTATGCCATCTGGCAATCTTGAAAGTTTTAAGTATATCCAAAAAGGTGATTTTGCTATTAGTTTAAGGTCTTTTGAAGGTGGTTTGGAATATTGTCATCATGATGGTATAATTAGCCCTGCATACACGGTTCTGAAAAAAAAGCCAAGTTTGATTGACGGGTACTACAAATATCTTTTTAAATCCTTATCATTCATTTCTGAAATACAGACTAGCGTTGTTGGAATTAGGGAAGGAAAAAATATCAGTTATCCAGAACTATCATATTCTCTATTACCAATACCACGCACAACCGAGCAAACCGCCATAGCCAATTTCCTTGACGACAAGACCGAAAAAATAGACCGTGCCATTGCCAACAAGCAAAAACTAATTGAACTGCTCAAAGAACGGAAGCAAATCATTATTCAAAATGCCGTTACCAAAGGACTAAACCCCAATGTAAAAATGAAAGACTCCGAAGTAGAATGGATTGACAAGATTCCGGAACATTGGGAGGTGAAGAGATTGGGTGTTTTAGGTGACTTTTCAAAAGGAGGTGGTTTCTCAAAAGCTGACTTAATTGCAAATGGAGAAAATGCTATCTTATATGGTGATATTTATACAAAGTACAATTTTCAAATTACTAATTCTGTAAGATTTATCTCAAAAAAAACGGCAGAAGAATCTGTCAGAATTAATTGTGGTGATATTCTTTTTACTGGATCTGGTGAAACAATTGAAGATATAGGAAAATGTGTGGTTTACAATAATGATAAAAGAGCTTTTGCTGGCGGAGACGTTATAATTTTCAGACAAAAAAGTAATTATAGTATGTTTATATCGTACTTCATGAATACAGAAATAGCAAAAACAGAAAGAGCAAAAACTGCTAAAGGAGAAATAATCGTACATACATATGCTTCAAAATTAAAGGAAATAAAAACACCTATTCCGTCTTTAGAAGAACAAACCGCCATTGTTCAATACATCGAAACCCAATCCGCCAAAATAGACAAAGCCATTTCATTGCAGGAAAATCAGATAGAAAAATTAAAGGAATATAAAGCTGTGCTTATTGATAGTACGGTAACCGGAAAAATAAAAGTAAGTGAAGAATGAGACGTTTTAAGATATTTATATCGAGTGTTCAAAAAGAATTTACCCTTGAGCGTAAAATGCTTACGGAGTATTTTAGTAACGATCCGCTGCTGAGCGATTTTTTTGAAGTTTTTATTTTTGAAGAGGTTCCCGCAAATACAAAGCATCCGGAAGGAGTTTATTCCGGGAAAGTAACCGGGGCGGATATTTATATCGGCTTGCTGGGCAAAGATTACGGCAATGAAGACGAAGAAGGCGTTTCGCCTACCGAAAGAGAATATAACCTGGCAAAAGAAAAGGGCATTCAACGCTGGATATACATAAAAGAAACGAAAACGAAACGGCAACCGAAAGAAGAATCTTTTATAAAAAAGATTGAGCGGGATGTTTCACGAAAAATGTTCGCCAATACGGATTCGCTAAAAAAAGCCGTTTACCGTTCGGCAATTTTGTTCTTAAAACAAAACGGTAAAATCGAAAGCCGCGATTTTGACGACAGCCTGAATTCCGCTGCCGGTTTATCGGACATTGACGAAGAATCGATTCGCGAATTTGTTGTTACGGCAAGGGCGAAAAGGGGTTTCCCTTTTAAAGAGACTGCCTCGATTAAAAAAATATTGACCCACTTAAAAATGTACCGCGATGGCGGTATTGTAAACAGCGCTTTGCTGGCGTTCGGTAAAGAACCGCAGAAATATTTTCCGACAGCCACAGTTAAATGCGCTCATTTTCATGGGTTTACAATTCAAAAACCTATACCCGATTATAAAGAATTTGGCGGAACGGTTTGGCAAATGGCTTCGGAAGCGGTTGACTTTATATTATCAAAAATCAGTCTTTCGACCGGTACTAGGGAAAAGGACAATCGTGTTGAAACCGTTTATGAAGTCCCGAGAGCGGTTGTTGCCGAAGCCGTTATCAACGCGGTTGCACACAGAGAATATTACAGCAAAGGAAGCATTCAGATTTCTGTTTTTAAAGACCGTATAGAAATAAAAAATCCGGGGCAGCTTCCTCCGGAGTTAACTCTTGATGATTTAAAGAAACCTCATAGTTCGTATCCGCATAATCCTCTGCTTGCTTCATGTCTGTTTCTTACGGGAGATATTGAAAAATATGGAACCGGCACCTTGGAAATATTGGAATTGACGGAAAAAAGAGGATTAAAAGAACCTCTTTTTTCAACGGATGAAGGTTTCGGCGTTATAATTTGGCGACCGTCGGCGTTGGCAGAGGAACAAGTAAGGGAACAAGTAAGGGAACAAGTAAGGGAACAAGTAACCGCACATGATACCGCACATGATGAAAAATATATCTCAATTGAAAATCTTGCCTATCGGATTGTTTGGGTTTTAAATGGTGAAATGAGCAGAAATAAAATAATGGAGCTTTTGGAACTGAAAGGCAGAAGAAATTTCATTGAAAAATATTTAACTCCGGCTTTGGAAAGCGGTTGGATTGAAATGACAAATCCTGAAAGTCCCAACAGCCCGAAGCAGGAATATCGTTTAACAAAAAAAGGTCTGAAACTAAAAAGAGAGCTGATAAATGAGCGTAAGTAAAACAAACGAACAGGCATTAGAAGCCGCAATAGAAAAAGCTTTAACGGGAATTTGCTTAGAAGATATAAAAGCTAAAGGTAGTACTGTTAAAGAAGCGCAAGAACTATATCGTTCCGACAACGGATACTATATTGGCAGCGCTGAGGATTTTAATGCAAAATATGCAATTGATGAAACCCGCTTCTGGCATTTTTTAGAAAATACACAAAAAGACGAACTTGAAAAGATACAACGCTCTTCGGATTGGAAACTAAAAATTTTGGAACGATACGACCGTATGGTAAAAAAATACGGTTTATTGCGTTTGTTTCGCAAAGGTCTGGAGGTGGAAGACACTCATTTTACGATTTTATATCAACTACCTTTAACCAGTAGCAGCCAAACCGTAAAGGAGAATTTTAATAAAAATGAATTTAGCGTTACAAGACAAGTTCGTTACAATTTAGACAATCGTCGCGAAGAAATTGATATGGTAATTATTATCAATGGAATTTCCATCTCTACTTTGGAACTAAAAAATCCATGGACAGGACAAACTGCAAAAGTTCATGGGATTAAGCAATATAAAAATGACCGAGACCCGCGCCAGCCTTTATTAAATTTTGGTCGGTGTTTAGTTCATTTTGCCGTTGACACCGATGAAGTTTATATGACTACCAAATTAGCGGGAAAAAACACCTTCTTTTTACCTTTTAACAAAGGTTACAAAAACGGAAAAGGCAACCCTCCAAATCCCTTTGGGCATAAAACAGCTTATCTTTGGGATGAAATATTTACACGGGAAAGTCTGACCAATATAATTCAACATTTTGTGCGTTTTGACGGCAAACCCAAAGATGTGCTCAGTAAACGAACCTTGTTTTTCCCTCGTTATCATCAATTGGATGTTGTGCGAAAGATTTTATCTCATGCCGCAGAAAACGGCGTCGGACATACTTACTTAATACAGCATTCTGCAGGATCCGGTAAGTCCAACTCCATTACTTGGGCTGCATATCAATTAATAGAAACCTATCCCGAAAAGGAAGGTATTCCCGGAGTAAAGGGGATTAATGCTCCGTTATTTGATTCGGTTATTGTAGTAACCGACAGAAGACTGCTCGACAAACAGTTGCGGGAAAATATCAAAGAGTTTTCTGAGGTTAAAAACATTGTTGCCCCAGCATATTCATCTAAAGATTTGAAAGATAGTTTGGAGCAAGGAAAGAGAATTATTATTGCTACAATTCAAAAGTTTCCTTTTATTGTTGACGGAATTGCAGACTTAAGCGAGAAGCGATTTGCCGTAGTCATTGACGAAGCCCACAGTTCGCAAAGCGGAACGGCAGCGGGAAGAATGAACCAGGCTTTGGGCATAGCGCAAGACGATGAAAACGGATTAGATACTCAGGATATAATTTTAAAAGCAATGCAAGCCCGTAAAATGAAAGGGAATGCGTCTTATTTCGCTTTTACCGCAACGCCGAAAAATGCAACTCTTGAAAGATTTGGAAATAAACAAGAGGACGGTTCTTTTAAGCCGTTTCATTTATATTCGATGAAACAAGCCATAGAAGAAGGTTTTATACTCGATGTTTTGGCAAACTACACAACCTATAAAAGCTATTACGAAATAGAAAAGTCAATTCGGGAAAACCCGTTATTCAATACAAAAAAGGCGCAAAAGAAATTAAAGGCATTTGTCGAAAGAGATAAACGCACCATTGCAACTAAAGCAGAAATAATGCTGGAGCATTTCATCGGCAAGATTTTCAACACAAAGAAATTAAAAGGTAAAGCCAAAGGTATGGTTGTAACTCAGAATATTGAATCGGCTATAAGATATTATTTTGCAATAAATCGTATCTTGGCGGATAAGGGAAATCCTTTTAAAACGCTTGTCGCTTTTTCCGGTAAAAAAATAGTTGACGGCGTTGAATATTCGGAATCAGACCTAAACGGTTTTGCGGAAAAAGATACAAGAGATAAATTTGATACGGACGACTATCGTCTTCTAATTGTGGCGAATAAATATCTTACAGGATTTGACCAGCCTAAATTATGCACCATGTATGTAGATAAAAAATTACAGGGAGTAATGGCGGTGCAAGCTCTTTCCAGATTAAATCGCGCTTGTGATAAATGCGGTAAGAAAACAGAAGACCTTTTCATATTAGACTTTTTCAATAAGATTGATGATATTAAAGAAGCTTTCGACCCGTTTTATACTTCCACTTCTTTAAGTAAAGCAACCGATATAAATGTTCTGCATGAGTTAAAGGGGATTCTTGATGATGTTGGAGTTTACGAGCAGGAGGAAGTCGAAAAATTCGTTGAGATGTATTTTAACGGCGTTGACGCTCAACAACTAAGCCCAATAATTGATTTGGCGGCAGCCAGATTTAATCATGAATTGGAATTGGAAGATGATGAGAAAGCGGACTTCAAAATAAAAGCCAAGCAGTTTGTAAAGATCTATGGTCAAATGGCTTCAATCATGCCGTATGAAGTTTTGGAATGGGAAAAGCTTTTTTGGTTTTTAAAATTTCTAATTCCAAAGTTAATTGTTAAAACCAAAGAGGATGAGTTGATTGATGAATTACTTGAATCAGTGGATTTATCAACATACGGACTTGAAAGGACAAAACTAAACCATACAATAGGTCTTGATGATTCATCTGCCGAGTTAGACCCTCAAAATCCAAATCCGAGAGGCGCTCATGGAGCGGATGAAGAAAAAGACCCATTAGACGAAATAATTAAAACATTTAACGAAAGATGGTTTCATGGTTGGGATGCAACACCGGAAGACCAACGTATTAAATTTATATCGTTAAGCAGGCATATTCAGGGACATCCTGACTACAAATCGAAAGTAGCAGAAAATAAAGATTCCCAAAACAGAGATTTAGCTTTCAGAAAAATTCTTGATGAAGTTATGTCACAACAGCGTAAAAAAGAATTGGACTTATATAGATTGTATGCTAAAGATGAATCATTTCATCAGGCTTTTTTCGATACAATGAAAAGGTTAATTGATAATCCACAAATAATGACAACAAGATAATATGAGCTTATCCTTCTCATTCATACACATTACAAGACGCTCGAAAAGTCCTATAAATAATACATTATGAGAAAGTGAAAAATAGAAGCCTACACTCAAAAATGTATAAAAATAATAGTCGAGACAGTAGTAAATTCAAGGGTTATAACCCGATTCAACTTCATCGTAAATTGAAAAATTGGAGTTCCGCAATCGGCTAACCCATCGTTACCTGCAAACAATGACAATGAACAGAAATAGAGTGAATGATGGAAATAATTTTTAATTGGATAGGCGGAGCAACTTTTATTTTGACAACCGGTAATTTGAATATTGCCGTTGACCCTGTTTTATGTGAAAAAGGGAATGTTCAAGATTATTTTTGGTTTAAGTCGAAAAGAATTGAAGAACCAATATATACTGAAGAAGATTTTGAGAATGTTGACTTGTGGCTGATTACACACAATCACGAAGATCATCTTGACAGTGCAGGACTTTCGAAAATTTCTAACTCATCAAAAATTATATGCAATAAAAACTCTTCGAGAATTTTAAAAGAGGAGGGAAAAAATAACTTAACAATTCTAAATTGGAGCCAACAAAAAGAATTTGTTATAAAAGACTATAAAATAGTAATCGAAGCAATTCCTGCAATTCACGGAGTGAACCCATTAAGCGCATTACTTGCCGGAAAAGTAAATGGATATTATTTGACCATTTCAAAAGGGGAAGAAAGAGTAAGAGTTTATATTACAGGAGACACAGTTTATAAAAACAAAATTATAAAAACACTTGAGAACAAAAAGATTGATTTATTAATTCCAAATATGGGCGCCGCAAAACAGGGAAGTTGGATTATGACTTTGACATTGAATTCAAAGATGTTGAAAAAGATAATTTACAAGCTTAATCCTGGAATTGTTATTCCTGTTCATTACGGAACTTTTGAGCATTATAAAGAGCATGCAGATAAAATTAAAGAAATAAGCGATGAAAGAATTATGATGGTTGAAGTTGGAAGCAAAATAAAAATAGAAATAAGCGAAGCCGTAGAGCCGAAAAGAACAACAAGCCGATGAAATGACCGAGCGAGGCGAAACGATTGAGCGAGCTGAGGATGAGGCGAAACGACCGAGATAATGACACGGATATTGTTATCGGGGAAATATGAAAAATCATACTGCCTGTAAAACTTCCGCCGGTTCTTCCGAAGTTTTAAGTCCTTCAAATAGCTCCTCCAATTCTTGTCTGCGGTAATTCAATTCATTGGCGTCCATCTTTTCTATTTCGGTTATTCCGACATCATTTGTCAAATTGACAATTTTAGGATAAACTTAGTCTCTCTCCAAAAAGTGACGGCCGTCACACTAATGTTCCCTTTCATC
>CAYNUJ010000147.1:0-8153 GCA_964400095.1 uncultured Melioribacteraceae bacterium | reverse complement strand
GAAGAATCGTCAACAGCCGAACAGATAAGCAGAAGCGTTGAAGGAATAAACAGCGTGATGCAGGAAACAGCCATAGGCATACAACAAATAGCAAAGGCATCGGAAGATTTAAGTAATCTTACGGTTAATCTACAAAATCTTGTTGAAAATTTTCAAATTTCGGACGACCGGAATAAATTCAGTAATTTAGCGGTAAAAAAGAACGGGTCTTTGATACCCAATATGGATATTGACGAGTTTTAGGATTTCAGGGAGCAGAAATTTGTATTTTAATTGGAATGTTTGAAAAGAGAAATATTACTAAATCTGCCGTATTATGTAAATTATTTGAAATTCAATATTAAGTAAGAAAAACTTTAGTGAAAATATCCAAATAAATAAATAGTAAAAAGAGAGTTCTATAGCTTTATTGAAAACTAAAATTGTTTTTCTAAAATTATTTTGTTAAACTTGAAAAAAAATCGGCAGTATTAAGTAATTATTCTAATTTGTGCTAGTAATTGCCTGAGAATCAATCGAATAATTTCAAAGTCGTTAGGACGATTTTATTATAATAATACTGAAAGCTATTTATGGACGAAATTTCAAAATCGCATTGGATCACAATTTTTGAAAGTATGGTAGATCAAATTGATGAAGGCATTTTGATTGTCGATGCCACAAAAAAAGATTTGCCAATTATTTTTGCAAACAAGGGTTTTTATTTAATTACAGGCTATGAACCTAGTGAAGTTATCGGCAGGAACCCTCGATTTTTAAAAGGACCTCATACAAACGATAAATCTGCTAATGTGATTGTTGATTGCATAAAAAACAAAAAAAAGGGTTCTGTTAATGTTCTAAATTACAAGAAAGACGGCAGTACATTTTGGAACCACTTTTCTATTTCACCGGTAACGGATAGTAATGGAAATTTATCACACTGGATAGGTATTCAAAGGGATATTACAAAAATCGTTGAACGAATTGAAGACACATCCAAAGATCATTCAATGAATGTAACTATACATACGATGAACGATCTTCTTAATAATTTCTTGAATTCTCTAATATATTTTAGACAGCATTTGGAAGATTGCCCCGATACTGATAGTGAAGCGCTGGATGAATTCGATGATATTTTTGACAATTTCAAGCATGATTTTTTGAAGTTGAGTGAAATAGAAAAATACAAAGAGAAAAATCTGGGAGATGATTTTTCCGTTCTAGACTTAGAATAAATTATTATTAAGATTATCTAAGATTTTATTTAATTTTTAGTTGTTATAAATCATTATTTCTATTTCAAGTGTTAAAACCGATTTCGTTAATACGACTGATATTGAGAACCGGAGAGCTGTGATCGGTTAGGATTTTTCGGATAATTTTGACGATTACATTTGGGGCGGGAGCATCCGTTAGTTTACTTCTCTAATTGCAGGGACGGCTAACGACAGAGCGAATATTTTTTCCATACCGGCGGATTTCAATATTCGCGCAGCTTCATTTATTGTACTGCCGGTGGTAATCACATCGTCCAAAATAATTACCGAGTCGAATAAACGCGGGTATTTTTTCAGTTCAAACGCTCCGCGAATATTTTCTCTTCTTTCTTCCGCTGTCAGTTGTGTCTGCGTTTCCGTATATTTTTTTCGCTTAAGCGGATTAATGATTTTAATATTCGCGAGTTTAGCCAATCCTTTAGCGATAAATTCAGCCTGATTGTAGCCTCGCGTAGCTTTCTTTAAATGGTGCAGCGGTACGGGAACTATTGCCTGCGCTTGCCATTCGTCCAATACATTTATTCCGTAGAAGTATAGTTGTCTGCCGAGATATTTGCCGATTGTAAATTGAGAACTATATTTAAGATTGTGAATTAAGCTTTGCAGCGGACTATCTTTTTCGAAGACGAAAGGGGAGTAAAAACTATCGATGCAGCTTTCGGCGAATTTTCTTCTGTATTCATTTTCCAATAATGCAGAATCGGTTCTTTTAATTGAGGAGCGACAGTCGAAGCATAAACATTTTTCCTGCGGAGAGAGAAGTTTATCGCAGTGAAAACAATTTCGCGGCAGAATAAAATCAATAAGATTATAAACTGCGTTCAGTTTCACCTCACTCAATTCCCATGGAATTTAGATATTTCCCTAATTTGATGTCTTTGAAAATCAGATGATTATCTAACCAGTCTTTAAGTCCGGTTACATATTCAATCTTAAGATCATCTCCCCGCAGAATTAAAGCATCCAGAACTCGCGCAGTTTTTTGTCTCACTCTGTTATGCTCTAATTTGTGAGAAATAAATCCAGGGTCACGGTTTTCCAGCATTAAATGGTCTTCATAATCAAAATGTTTGTTGAGTAATTTTTTAAACTTTTCCATTTCGGTAATTTGTTTTTTATGTGAACCTTTCCTGCAGAGATTATAGAGATTAGTGATAGTTTTTGCTATCTCCTCATGCTGCCTGTCGATTTTTTCCACATGTACTAATTTCTCTTCGGTTATTTCAATAAAGGGCATAATGTCTCCTTATAAAGAGTGCAAAGTCTGATTATAATATAAAAAATTTAGAGCAAACCTGCACGTTTTCTTAGAAACCATTCCAAAGAGAATAACAAGATTATTAGTATTAACGTAAATTCATACTGCCACAAATTGTATTCGCTTTTAATAACTATTGTTTTTTTCATGGAATTGGAATTTGACGCGAGTAATTTTATCAGCGAAGAAGAATTTTCAATGTCGTAATATTTACCGCGAGTAGATGCCGCGACAAGATTAAGGATGTTTCTATTCCTCGTCGAGTTTAATTTTTCGACGCTGAATTTTTCAACGCTGAAATTACCGGTAATAATTTTAACTTTTTGGCTTCTCATTTTTATTTCGCTCTCATATTTATAATTCCCGCCGGCGAGCGCCTCGGCTGAATTTTTATAAATGCCTCCGCCGTAATGGAGAAGAGAGATTGTGGAAGAATAATCATCGCCGGAAATCCGCACTTTTACATCGGCATTTTCTACAGGATTCAATGCATCGTCGAATATATCGCCGACAAAATATATTCTTTCGCCGCTTGCAAAAACTCTTTTAACCGGTTCAACGCTGATTTTCTTCTTTAAATTCGCCGCGTTCAGCCATTTTACGGCGGTAACTATAAGTTCGTCGTAAAACATTGAGCTGTTATCTTTCGGAGATAATTTCCAGCGCCAAATATTTTTACCCATAAAAGTGAGAGAACGGACGCCATTCATATTATGTGAAATATATACGGGGAAATTTGTCTCGGCGCCGTTTATTCTGCTCTTAAGAATTGTATTTGTGCCGGGCGGTATTTTTGGCTGAACCGGAATAAGCCCGATTGGCGATAAGTCTTCCCATAAACCCGGGTAACCCGCTCCGTTATTCGCAATTAATACATTTTCTTCATCAACAGGAATAGGCTGAACTTCTACCATCTTTTTAATTCTGTTTTGAAAAACAATTCCGGTCCCGTTTTGAATATTTTTAAGAAACTTAGTTCCGGTTTCTTCCGAAACAAAAATGAAAAACGGCTTTTTCGAATTTGTGATCAGCTTCTCAATAGTTTTTGTTAAAGTTCTATCGGAAGACTGCAGCGGAAAACCCAATAAAATAAGCGCGTCGCTTGAGTCTAATTTATTGCTGTAATTTATAGCGGCAGCGGGATTGTTTTTCAGATCAAGAATTTTCATCGGATGAATATCGGGATTACTTTTTAGACTATTGAAAATAAATCCGAAATCCGCCGAAGGGGAGGAAGTTATCATCAGTACGTTTATTTTCCCCTTCAATACATTTAGATAAAAAGTTTTTCTATTGTTCAATTTCGATATTTCGCCGGGCAGGGTCGAAACGGAAAATGTTAATCGCCGCTGACCTGTTTGCGCCGGAGTAAATTCAAATTGCAGTTCGGTTATCCCGCTTTCATTCAATTCGACCGCTTTTTTCTCGATGGCGGTTTTACCTTTACTGAGAATAACTTCAACTTTATCGCCGGTAAATCCGGTTGATTTAATTTCAACTCCGATGGTTGTCTTCTTATTTTTATAAATCAGCTCGTTCTTAGTTATCTGATTTACGGATATATCCTTTTGCGCGACGGTATCGCCGAGTCCGACTGTGAAAATTCTTACTCCCGATTGTTCCGATAAATTTACCGGATTTCTTCCGCTGTTATAGTCGCCGTCGCTGATTATCACGGCGCCGCTTAAATTATCCGCTTTTTTTAACGAATCGAAAAGTTGGTTGAAATTAGTTGAATTCCTTTTAAAGGAAATATTCTCAAGCGAATCGGGATTAATACTTTTAACTTTTTCTGCAAACGAATAAAATTTAAGCGGGAGGTTTTTATCGGAAAATGTTTCCTTTAATGAAGATAATAAATTTAAAGCTTCATTTTTATATTTTGACACGGAACCGGAATTATCCAGAAATACCGCGGTTGTTTTGAGTTTCGTTTTGTTAGTTTTAACCGCAATTGAAGGCTCAAAAAGTATTAGAACCACAAGCGAAATCGTTATTCCCCGGACGGCGACGAGCGTCAATTTTAGAGCCCGTCCCAAAGGCGGCAGCGTATATTTATAATAATAAAAAATTAATCCAAAAATTAGGATGACTGCAAAAATTATAAGCAGAGGTTCGGCATTTATGTTCAAATGAATATTATTCAAATGCGCGCCGGTTATATTGTTTTGGAAATATTAAAAGCTCTTTCAATCTTCCAATTTTTCATTTCGTTGTAAGTTGTATAATCGGTCAAATCGAAATGAATTGGCGTTATAGCCGCGTAACCGTTCTTAACGGCGTTCTGGTCGGACTCGATTGTGTTGTCCTCGGTTTCAATTAAGTTGCCGGTGAGCCAGTAATATTTATTCCCGTATGGATCAACGCGTTCTTCGTAGCTGTCGTCCCATTTGCTCTTTCCTTGTTTGGTTATAAGAACTCCGCGGATTTCGCTTTCAGGAAGATCGGGAACGTTTACATTTAAACAAGTGCCGTTCGGAAGACCTTTATCCACAACTTGTTTTACCAATTCAGCGGCTAATTTGCAGGCGAATTCAAAGTTCTTGGGACGATGGTCGGCGACCGAAATAGCGATAGCCGGAACATTCATTATAGCTGCTTCCCTTGCGGCGGAAACCGTTCCGCTGTAAACAATACTTATCGCTGTGTTTGAGCCGTGATTGATGCCCGAAACAACTATATCGGGCGATTCTTTCATTATATTTCGGATTCCCATCTTAACGCAGTCGGCAGGCGTGCCTTCCACGGCGTATCCGAAACGGTCGCCGTTATGATAATATTCCGTCACGCGAAGCGGAATTTTCATCGTTATAGCGTGTCCAACCGCGCTTTGCTCTGTGCGCGGCGCAACAACAATTACGTCTCCTACTCGTTTTAACGCCTCGGCTAATTTTAATATTCCTTTGGAATCAATTCCGTCGTCGTTGCTGATTAGTATCTTCACATTATCCTCTTTATCAAGATTACTTTTTTGAAGAACAAATATACTGAATTAAGAATTTTTTAGGAATTTTGTTTTTTGCTTAATGCCGGGATTTTATGCAAATTGATATTTTCACTTGATTAGACACTCATAATTTGTCTTTTTAACTTGTAGAGTACAAGCCGGTGCAATTTTGAATTGAAGAAAATATTCATCAGCATTCTAATGCTCAATTTTGGGAAAGCCGCGAGATAGACGTCTTCCCACTCGGGATTGAATTTATTCTTAAAGTTGAACAATCCTTCATAGTTATAAGCAAACCTTAAGCCGCGACCTATTTTGTTCGTTAATAAGGGAATAAAGCTATGGAGACCCTCCTGCATCAGCACAAACGGCACTTCTCCCAGACTGAATAATTCTATTCCTTCTGCAAATAATGTTTCTTTAATAAAATTTACTAAAGCTTCCATTATTCCCACCGGAGCGCGATCGCGTCTCAATAATAATTCCGCTTGATATTTATGCGGGTTATTCATTGAAATTGTCATAGCGCCGAGGTATTGATTTTCGTTTTGAAGCACGAATAATCGCGAATATTTATCTACGTCGATACGGTACAAATTTTGTAATTTTGGTTCCGAAGAATGATAACCGTTTGAAATCAAATCGAAAAATTTATTTACGTCTATTTCCGAAGGTTTGTACTCGCGAATCTCGCCGCGTTTTTCTCCTCTTCGTATTAACTCGCGCAGCGATCTCTTTTTTTTAAAATCGCTTGACGTTCGAATAATTCCTTCGCTGCCGATTGGATAAAATCTGAATCCCAGTTTTCTTAGATTCCCGTTGAATACATTTTTATGACACCCTCGTATTATAACTCCTTTTCCGCCGCCGATAATTGCCGATAAATCGGAACGGAAATCCTCGAAAGAAACAATTTCCGAAAGCGAGAGCCAGATTGTGCCGAGCATTTCTATCTTTCTATAAACATTCTCCTTTTCTCCCAGCGACCAGCTTAACGGCAGTATGATTTTATTCTCGTATATCAATTTGCCGTCCGATAGCCGGAAGGGATATAACCTTTTCATTTTCGAAGTAGCGAATGAAAGCGTCAATCATTCTTTCGTTGCTTTTTGAAATTAACTTTCCGTTTTTAATCATGTAAAATCCGTCGCCGCCGTTCGCTACAAACGCGCTGCAGGAAACGGTATATTTCTTTTCGGGATCCAGCGGAATATTATTGATTTTCGCTTCTGTTAAACGTCTGCCCGGCGGCTGTTTGGAGTTGTATTTAGCGGTTAAACCGGACAATTGCACAAGACCGTAAGTGAGTGTGTAGCTGTATTCTAACAAATCGGTTAAATCCTTTCCGCCGATTTCCACCGTATGATACTTGCCGATAAACGGATAAATATTTATCACATCTTCAACGGTAACATTCCCGGGAATTAAATCCGCGCGGATACTGCCGGAATTCATAAGCGCTATATCTGCGCCGGAAGCTTTACGCAATATATCCGCAAGTAAATTTCCGAGGTTCGATTCCTTATAATATTTGCGCGTACCCATGCTTTTTGCTTCGGCAAGTATTTTAGTCAGCTCGGGATGAACGGTTCTAATTTTATCTAATAATTCCATTACGCTTTTGTCGGGCTTAAGTTTATCGGCATCCACGGGGATAAGTTTTCCTTCCTTTAAAGCGACGCTTTTATTTGACTTATCGACTTCCAATTTCAAATAGCCCAAATATTTTGACTGCCCGAAAGTCATGCAGATTAAAGTTCCCGTTTTGGGGTGACGAACCGGCTGCCACAAACCGTTATCCGAATGTCCGCCGATAATTACATCTACGCCTTTAAGATTTCCCGCAAGAGCGTAATCTTCATCGAAACCTCGCTGTACTTCCGGATCGGCTTCTTTGTCAGTCTGCATCGGAGAACTTCGATTTTGATGAGTCAGCACGACAATCAAATCAACTTCATCGCGTAGCATATCGACATATTTCTGCACTATCGGCGCTGTATCTCGGATTTCCAGTCCCTTTCTGTGGATAGGATTAATTGTATTTTTGAACGCTTCGAGACCCATCAAACCTATTACTCCGATTCTTATTCCGTCTTTTTCCAGAATTGTGTAAGCACGGCAAAAGGGAATATCCGTATTCTCAAAAAAAATATTGGAATTCAAAATCGGGAAACGCGCTCTCTGCATATTTATTGATAAGGTTTTCCAACTGTATTCAAATTCATGATTCCCCAAATTTACAGCGTCATATTTCATACTGCTGTAAACGTCGAAAGGAAATTTACCCTCCGTAGTTTGCGAAAGCGCTCCGGTGAAAATATCTCCGGCGTCGAATAAAAAACTTACTTTCTCTTCAGCGCGTATTTTGTTTATCAGCGAAGCGAGATACTGCATCCCGCCGATATGTCCTATTTCATCGTTCCAGAATGCTTCGACCGGTTTGTAAACACTCTCAATATCGTTGGTATATAATAATGTTACCGTTCTAATCTGCGAATGAGTCGCGGATACGGCGGACAATAAAAATAGAAGCGTTAATAATGCGGTTATTTTCAATTTCATGTTTGAGCCTCGATAATTTTAATAGAAGTCTTTGCGAAACTCCTTTTTGTCGTATTGAGTGGCTGACCCAAAAGTCTAAAAATGTCATTTCGATCCCGACTTGTCGGGAGAGAAATCTATTGAA
>CAYNUJ010000146.1:0-8188 GCA_964400095.1 uncultured Melioribacteraceae bacterium | reverse complement strand
GATAAGAACCTGATAACCGAAACCTGAACTTTTGAGAATGTTGAATTGCTCATCGCTAAGAAAAACCGATGCGGTTTTGTCGTTTTTGTCAAAATATGCATGGTCAATCTCAAGACCTAAACGATTAAGTTCTTTAACGTCGCTGAATTCATTCAAGTTAATTTTCACCTGCCTGTAATTTTGAGCGGAGATTGAAATTGATAAACAAATAATTGCAAAGAAAATCTTTTTCATGTTCCCTTCTGTATTTATTTAAGGTATAAACTTACAAAAACATATTAATATATTCATGTGCCTTGCTTCACAATAACAAAGCTAAGAAGTGATACGAGAGAAAATAACTTTTTTGGAAAGAATAGTCAGGCTTAAACCTCTGAATAACATAAAAAGTAATAGCGCTACCCAAATGGAATGATTCCCCCAAATAGACGCTGTAAAATGATAAATAGGCAAATAGATAAGAAAAGTAGCGGCAATCATGGAATTCCTCATTGCCTTGGTCGCTGTCGCGCCAATATAAATTCCATCCCAAATAAACGCCGCGCTGTTAATTAAGGGAGCCAGTACTGTCCAAATAATGTAAAGTCCGGCTGATTCAATTACTAAATGATTATTTGTAAATAACGAAATGATGTTATCGCTGAAAATTAAATAAACTATCGACAGCACTGCGCCTATGCCTAATCCCCACGCGAAGGAATATTTAACGGTAAGTTTGAGTTTATCCGAATTGCGCGCGCCGATATACTTTCCGGTCAAAGATTCAGCCGCAAAAGCGAATCCGTCCACTCCGTAGCTGAGTATCATCCATAACTGCAGCAGAATAGTGTTTGCGGCGAGAAGCGCGTCCCCGAATTCGGCGGATATTACGGTAAAGTAGCTGAATGTGAATATCAGGCAGAGCGTTCTGATAAAAATATCGAAATTGACGCGGAAGAATTTTTTCATCGGCGCAAGATCAATTATCATTTTCATTTTAGGAAAGCGGAACGCCGAGGGATATTTTTTTCTTATTAAAACAATCGTTAAAATTAGCGCGGCATATTGCGCAATCACTGTTCCGTAAGCCACGCCGTCTGAATTCATATTGAGCGCGTAAACAAAATAGAGATTGAAAATAATATTAAGCGCGTTTGCGAACAAAGTAATAATCAAAGGATATTTGGCGTTCTGCATTCCTAGCAGCCAGCCTTGGAAGGCGTACAAACTTAGCGTGGCGGGAGCCGCCCAAATTCTGATATCAAAATAACTCGCGGCGTAATACTCAACATTTTCTCCGGCGGAGACTAAAAAGAAACTGAATTCTTTAAGCGGAATTTGAATGAGAAGAATAAAGAGAGCGGAAGTAATTGAAACGCCGAGAGCGCGGAAAAGTACGAGATTTATTTCCGATTTATTCTTTCCGCCGAACGCCTGCGCGGTCAGTCCGGTGGTTCCCATCCTTAGGAATCCGAAACCCCAATAGACAAAATTGAAAATCATAGAACCAATCGCGATTGCCCCGAGATAATAAACCTCATCGAGATGACCGACCACGGCGGTATCTACCGAACTCAATAACGGAATTGATAAATTACTGAGAATGTTGGGAATAGCGAGCCGTAGAATTTTCTTATTCAAAGTTTCACTCTATTTTAGCATTAATAATAGACTAATAGAAACCTTTGAATAACTAACAAATTGTCATTCTGATCCCGACGTCGAAGTCGGGAGAAGAATCTCAATGTTACTCAAAATAGAGATATTTCGTCCCGCAAAGCGGGACTCAATATGACAAAAGGAAGTTAAGCAAAGGCTTCTAATAAAATACTCCTAATAGACGATCTTTAAGATGATTAGTTCTTCTTTCAGCCTTTTTTATCGAATAATTTATCCGCTCTTTCGGCTGCTGTAACAATTCCCTTAATCATTGCCGAACTAAAACCGTTATGTTCCATCTGATTAAGCCCGGAGATTGTTAAACCCTGCGGAGTGGTAACTTTGTCGATTTCCCTTTCAGGATGCAGACCTTTATCCACGAGAAGCGAAGCTGCGCCTTTAGCGGTTTGAGCCGCCATCATAATGGCGTCGTCCGCGTGGAAACCGATCTGCGTTCCCCCCTGCCCGGCGGCTCTGATGGCTCTTAGGAAAAAAGCGATGCCGCACGCGACTAACGCCGTAGCGGGAACCATCAATTCTTCGCCGATAACCGCGGTTTTCCCAACGGTCTCGAAAATCATTTTTGCCGTTTCCAAAGCTTCCGCGTCGTTTTTATCCGCGGCAATACACGTCATCGATTCTCTTATAGCTATTGCCGTATTCGGCATTATGCGTACAACCGGAATATTTCCGGCAATATTTTTAATATGTGAAATTTCAACGCCGGTAACGACTGAAAGAAGTGTATGCTTCTTTATGTCTATTTTTGATTTAATTTCATTTAAAATCAAATCGGTTTTCTGCGGAGTAAACGTGAGTATAATAATTTCCGACGAACCGACGGCTTTCAAATTATCCGCCGTAACTTTGCATCCCATTTCTTCAAATTCGCTTAAGGCGAAAATGTTTCTCCTCGTAAGCGTAAGTGAAGCGGGATTGATTATTTTTGATTCAAGCAATCCTTTTGCAATGGACGAGCCAATATTGCCGCATCCGATAATCGCTATTTTTTCTTTTAACTTTTTTGCCACAATGTCACCTAAAATTCAAATAATAAAAAAATTATTCCACTTTCAGCGTTTCGCCTTCCGACTTAGCGACAATAACCGCACAGCACGAATCGCTCCAAACATTCACAGTTGTTCTCATCATATCGAGAATTTGATCAACAGCGAGAATTAAACCCACGCCTTCCAATGGAAGTCCTACAACCGAAAGTACAACGGTAATCATCACCAATCCCGCCATTGGAATTCCTGCGGCTCCTATTGAAGCGAGCAAAGCCGCCAAAACCATCACAAACTGCTGAAATATCGGAATATCCAATCCGTAAGCTTGAGCTATAAACATCGCGGCTATAAGTTCGTAAAGAGCGGTACCGTCCATATTAACCGTCGCTCCCAATGGAAGAACAAAACTTGTTACTTTGTTCGATACGCCGCTGTTGTGTTCAACCGCTTCCAATGTAAGCGGCAGCGTTGCGCTGGACGAAGCAGTTGAAAATGCGGTCAATAACGCGGTGAACATTCCTTTTGCGTGCTTGATGGGATTAACTTTAGCGACAATTTTTAACAAGCCCGGAAGAGAGATCAAAGCGTGAATTGACAACGCGAGAATAACGGTAATCATATAAACGCCGAGACTCGAAAATACCTGCGCGAGATTTCCCTCCGCAGCTTGCTTTGCTACAACGCGCGATACAATTCCAAATATTCCCAGCGGCGCGAACTTGATAATGAAAGTCGTAATTTTCATCATTATCTCGAAAATTCCGTTGATGAAATCCGTCAATAAATTCGCATATTTGCTTTCAACTTTAGTTATGAAAAACCCGAAAACCATGGCGAAGAATATCACTCCCAGCATATTGCCGGAAGAGAACGCCTGAAAAATGTTACTCGGAATGATATTAATTAATGTATTTCCGAATGAGTTTTTTGCCGAGGCTAAACCCTCAACTTCGTGAACAAAACCCAATTCAATACCCACGCCGGGTTTTAATATATTTACAAGAACCATCCCGGTTACTATAGCCAACAGACTTGTAAGCACATAATATCCGAGCGTTTTGGCTCCCAATCTTCCAAAATCTTTTGCTCCGCCAATGTTCGCCACTCCGGAAGCAATTGAACTCAAAATTAATGGCACAATCACCATTTTCAATCCGTTTAAGAATAAAGTTCCCATCCAGGAAACATATTTTATATGCTCGGGGAAAAAACTTCCGAACAATATACTCAGCGCCAGCGCTATTAATATTTGCCAATGTAGTTTCAGTTTCATAACTTCTCCGTTAATTGATACTCGAATTTTAACAGTATTTCGTCGCAAAGGGAGTAACCCTTATTTGTAAATTTCAGAAAATTATCCGACTTCACCAAATAACCATCCTTTAAAAATGAATAAATCATAACTTCGTTTGAATAATACCAATTCAAACCGAACTTATTATGCAAATCGCCGAGGTCCAGTCCGTTGCTGCGGAGCGCGAGCATAACATATTCTTCTAATTGTTCAACGTACGTCAAATATTCCTCGCTGCGAACTGCCGAACCGTATTCGGCTATATTCCTTAAATAATAATTTAACGGAGAATAATTCCACCACCGCTTATTATCGTAGAACGAATGCGCCGAAGGACCGAAACCAAGATAATTTTGATACCGCCAATACGCAAGGTTATGAACGCATTCGTAACCGCGAAGAGAAAAACTCGATACTTCATATTGGCAAAAACCTTTCGAGGTCAAAAACTCAATTGTTGTTTCGTAAAGATCTGCGTCGTAATCCGAATCTTTCAATTTAACTTTTTTGTCGAGAACCATCTTATTGAGAATAGTTCCCCGCTCCAGAATTAAGCTGTACGCTGAAATATGCTTTATCGGGAGTTCCACCGCCTCATGCAGATTAACAAGCCACTTTTCCGACGTCTGACCGGGTAAATTGAAAATCAAATCAAGACTCACATTCTCTATTCCCGCTTCAAAAGCGGCGCGAACAGTGGATCTGGCTGTCTGGGCATCGTGAATTCGGGTGAGGAATTTCAGTTCTTCATTATCGAATGTTTGAACCCCAACGCTAAGTCTGTTGACCCCGAACGATTTAAATCCATTCAGTTTTTCCGAATCGACGGTTCCAGGATTTGTTTCCACAGTAATTTCAATATCGGGCGAACAATTGTAATTATTTTTAATTGAGTCAATTATTTCGCCAATCTGCAAAGGCGAAAGCATAGAAGGCGTGCCGCCGCCGAAAAAGATAGACTTTATTTCACTGCCGCCGTACCGCGGAGAGTAATGCTGAATTTCTTTTTTCAGAGACGAAATAAATTTATCTTTATCGTCATCCCGAATGATCGAATAAAAATCGCAGTAAATACATTTATGATCGCAGAATGGAATATGTATATATATTGAAAGATCTTTCAATTAAACTCAAATAAATTAATGAATAGCAAAGATAAATATAAAAAAGAAAGGATTAAATCGGAGTCCGGCGGTTAACGCCGGACCCCCGTAAAATTAAAATCCGAATGTAAGCGCAACAGTGGCGGTATTAGTTTTGGCTATTTTGTAATCTGCCGAAATATTCAAAATAAATAAATTGAAAGCCGCTCCGAGAGTGATTCCGGTAGTATTCTCTCCTTCCAAATCGAATTGCAGAGTCGAAGTCGATTGTCCGGTTGGAGTGTCGAACACAAAATCATATTTGAGTGTTGTAGTTGAACTTTCCGAAGTCAAACCGACGTATGGAGTTACCGAAACGCCTATGCCGAAAGTTTTACTCGCAAAAATACCGAATTGAGTCGCCGTACTTTCAAAAACATCTCCCACTGTTAATTTCTGTGTAAAGAACCCGATTGCAAAATCGATTGGCAGAGGATTCGGGAACCAAACGCCGGGATTGTGCATTCCCCCGAAACCGAAGAAACTGAACTTACCCAAATCTTGAATATCCACTTCAGGGAACCATCTGAAATATGCTTTTGTGCCGTAAACAGTTCCCAGACCAATCTGTATCGCTCCCATCGGCAGTGCGGAAAGATTATTCAGCAAACCTTTAACTTCGGCTACATTAATTGTCTGAGAGGCTAAAGTTTGTCCCTGAATAGTCGCTCCGGGAAATTCAACCACGAGATTTTCCTGGTCGCTGCCGACTATAGTAGGACCCGAAAGATTAACGCTGAAGTCCCTCGACAGCATTTCATTTTTGATCGCGTTGTAGAGGGGGTTGGAAGTTGATATTCCGCTGTTGGATAAAATACTACCCACTTGAGCGTCGGAAAATCTAAAAGTTCCATCAGCCGAAAAAGTTTTAGCGTCGTCGGCAAAGAACGAACCGCTGCCGACAATTTTAAGTTCAATATCCAAACCGACAAGAGACGCGCTGGGAACTCTATTAAACCAGCCGGAATTAAGATTAGAACCAAAAGCGGAAATTATCGGCTGCACATATGAAGTTGCCGCCTGCTTGCCCAAATTACTCAAAGTTTCGTCGAGCGTTTGGGATTTCGTATTTGTAAAAAATAGAAAAGACAGTAATAATAAAACTAGGGTGAATCGGGGGAAATATTTACTCATAGAACCTCCTGTTTATTAAAAATAAAAAAAACGATTTAAACTTTTTTTTGGATTAAAGATAGAAAAAATAGAATTATTGAATAATTGAAAGTAATTATAGGAAAAAAGAGTAATAATTACAACAGAAAAACCTGCCCAGTTCAATTATAAATTTTAGAGTTAACCAATTCCCGAGCGGATAAAATCGCCGCGTCTGTAATTTCTTCCCCGCTGATAAGTTTGGCTACTTCGTGGATTTTTTCTTCTTCGTTTAATCGTTCAATTCCGCTTACCATCCTGCCGTCAACCGCAATTTTCCTCACGCTGTAATGACTATCCGATAACGCCGCAATCTGCGGCAGATGAGTGATGGCGATCAGTTGATGAAACTCGGCAAGATTTTTCATCGCCGCGCCTACTTTGCTGGCAATCTGTCCGCTCACGCCCGTATCTATTTCGTCAAAAATTAGTAGCGGTAATTTGTCGTTCTTTGCGAGACTCGTTTTTAAGGCGAGCATAATTCTCGAAACTTCTCCGCCCGATGCGACTTTAATTAGCGGCTTGGGGTCTTCTCCCAAATTAGTTGAAACGAAGAATTGCACTACATCCACTCCGGCGGAAAAGGCTTTAATTTTTTTGCTCCCGATAATCACATGGCTCTCGAAATCTCCGGATTCAGCCAAACCGAAGCGAACTGCGAATTTCCCCTCCTTAATTCCGAGAAATTTCAAGTTGTTTTCAATTTCCTTTTCCAATTTGAGCGCGACAGATTTTCTTTTGGAAGAAATTTCCGCCGCATTATTTCCGAGTTGAATTCTTAATTCCGATATCTCATTTTCAAGAGCCGCAATTACTTCGTCAAAATTCACCGCCGAATCAAATTCGCGCCCGATTCTTTCCCTGTATTCAAGTATTGCCTGAATTGATCCGCCGTATTTTTTCTTCAATAAATTAATCGAACCTATCCGCTCCCTCAATTCGTCGAGTTTTCCAGGGTCAAGTTCAACTTTATCCAAATAATTTAATAAATTATTTGAAACATCGTGAACAAGAGCCAGAGCGTTTTCCAGCTCATCCAGTTTATCGGTGAAATTATTATCAATATTCACCAATTCGCTCATTCTTGAAATTATTCCGCCGAGTTTTTCGGAAATCGATCCCTCCGCATCGTATAATTCAGCGTAAAAAGTATTTCCCAATTCAAGAATTCTTTCAGCATTTTCGAGAATATTTAATTCGGAATTTATCTCCTCATCTTCCCCAATTAACGGCGAAACGGAGTCAATCTCTTTAATTTGATATTCGTATAGTTCCTTCTTTTCTTTAAGCAGGGATTCTTTCTGAAGAAGCTGCCTTAACTCTCTCTGTTTGTTTATTAGTTTTTTATAATCGTCGCGGTATAAATTCAACTCATTTTGATAATCGCCGAATTCATCGAGCATTTGTATATGAGTTTCCTGCCGCAAAAGGGATTGATGCTCGTGCTGACCGTGCAAATCCACAAGAAGAAATCCAATCTCTTTCATTACGGATAATGTTACCGGCGTATCGTTGACGAAAATTCTGCTGCTCCCGATTGCGGAAATTTCCCTTCTGAGAATCAGTTCCTCCGAATCGTCCAGATTGTGTTCCTTTAGTAATTCCCTTACCTTGAAATTCCCCTTTACGCTGAAAATGCCTTCTACAACAGATTTCTTTGCTCCTTTGCGTACCGCCTCCGTCGAAGCTCTATCGCCGAGCAGCAATCCCATTGCGTCGATAATTATCGATTTTCCGGCTCCCGTTTCGCCTGTGATGATGTTAAGCCCGGTTCCGAATTCGACCGTAATATTTTCTATTAAAGCGTAATCTTTTATTTGCAGAGTTTTCAGCATATAATATAAATTAGTTAAAATTGTTCCGCTAAATTAAGGAAAATATTTGGAAAGGAGTAAATAAATTTGACTATTAACTAATGCGGCGATATATTTCGAGTCCGATTTTGAAATGTT
>CAYNUJ010000145.1:0-8225 GCA_964400095.1 uncultured Melioribacteraceae bacterium | reverse complement strand
AGATTTTCAGTTAATTTCTTCAAACTCATCGAATGTTTGTAGAATTCTTTAACTGTCAATTCTTTAAGGAAAACCATTCCTTTGGCGGCTCTTACTCTCGGGACTTTATGATTGAGAAAATATTTTTTGCCGAGGCAGTTCCTTATAGTCCGGTATTGCTGAGTCTGCACAATTTGCGCGAGACGGCTGAACGGTCCGTCGAATTCATAACTTGGGAAACTTGCGTTTCTCTGCGAGCCGAACGAATACTTAAAAGCGTTGTCTAGAATTGAAAACGAATTTAAACTTACGGGCACGTATAAATTAGCTTCGGCTGGATGGAACCTGTACCAGACATTGCGGTAGCCCCATATTTTTATTTTTGAAATATCGGCGTCTTTTTCGTATAATCTTAACGCTTCGGTAATAGCCTGCAGTACTTTGTAGTGCGTATCCGGTCCGCTGCCTTCGGGATCGAGAGCTACCGTAATAACCGTTGGTTTATTTTTTTTAATGAGCTGATAAATTGGGATAACGTCCCTTTCCATTTTCGGGTCTTCCGTAAAAATATCGCCTTGGTAAAATCCTAATCGCAGATGGGAAACGTCTTCCACGTTAAACCCAAAATATCCCCAAAGAATTTCAACTTCCCATTCGCGCAGCATTCCTTTTAACTTCTGCACATGCGTAATATCTTTTTTACCGGGGTATTGTGTTTTGAAATAATTTATTAATTCGTCAACTCTATCTCTTAGATATGTTACGTTATCCTCTTCATAAATTTCAATAAGGTTGCGGAGCAATCGTCTCGAAGTGGCTTCGTTTTTCAGAGTTTTGCTGTGCTCGGCAATTCCGTCCAAATAAAGATTCACGTCGCGGTTCCTTCCCTCGTGGTAATTGGGGTCGAAATAATTGGACATAAATCTTGACTGGAAGAAATCAGATTCCATGAAGACCCGAAGAGTTGTAAGCAACTCGAGCATATACATATTTGTAACGGCGGTGAATCCGCTAGTTAAATAGACAAAATGATGTTTGTTGAACGGAGTTCTTACGAGATGATTGATAAAGGGGAGATAACCAAGCATAATATCGTCGTGATGCGGTGCGGTGTGAAGAAATCTCTGATGTTCCAATAATTCCATTCCCCTCATAAAACGGTTGACAATAGCGTTGTGTATCCGGGAAGTAATTTCGGCAGAGGTTTTATTAGTCCTCTTCAGAATTAACTTTGAAAATTTATCTCCTCTAAAATCGTCTTCATCCAAATCGGTCAATGCTTTTTTCAACTCTACCGAAAGATTTATGATGGAACGTTCAATATTCTCAGTCGAAAGCTTTTTTTCGCGCTCGAAATCGACGTAACGTCTTTCGTTAAGCCGCAAAGCGGCGCCGTTGGTTAAATAAAATCTGGCGTTCTTCAATTTCTGGAGCACAGTTGCAGGATGCGCGTTAGACATTTCGCTTTGGATGGAATCCCTGATGATGTTTGCTTTCGCTTCTCCGGCGGCAATAATTATAGCCGTTGCGTTTTTATTATACGTTATTGTATCCAAGCCGATTGTAATTACTAATCTGTTCCGCGCAATTTCAATTCCGCCTAAGTCGCCCGCCGCGGCTGCTTGTGTTTCGTAATTTGTATAGCTTAATCTCGTTGTTGAAAAGTGGTCGCTCCCTTTTACGTTGAATCCTATATGTCCGTCCGGACCGATTCCGCCGAGGAAAAATCCAATACCGCCCATTCTACGGATACGCTTTTCATATTGAGTGCAGAACTCATCCACAATTTCTATGGTCTCTTTCTGAAGACGTTCTTCCCGGCTCGAAGCGTAACGGGTTCTTAACGAAAGGTCAACTATATTATTCTCGTAAATCTGGTTAAGCGGCAGACCTTCCGCGCCTCCGATTTCGTTTACATTTATGAAAAGAGCTTTTTTGGGGTCCAATCCAAGATTTTTGAAATAGTATCGCTGAATATAATAGAAAAAGCTGTTATGCTGGTAAGCATTGATTGGGTAGAACTCGTCTATTTGAACAAATCGGAGATTATTGAGTGCGGGACGTTTAGCCGGATTGATTCCAACTTTCTGCAGTTCGTCTCTGACTTCCGCGGTGTCCCAATTTTTAAGCAGATGAGCCGACCATTTAATGAAATGCTCCGGCGTTTTTCCGGTTGGAAGAGAAACCACTCCTCTCGGATTTTGCTGCACCCACTCAATGAACCGGAGAGCAGTTAATTTACCCAACTCGGGGAAATTGCCCACTTGAATAACCGGAATTTTTTCAGTCGGTTCGTAGATGAATTTTTTACCGGAGAGTTTGAGATAATATTTTTCAACGGATGAATTTAGCGACATTTCTCTTTTTATTGTTCGCGCCATAGTATAACCAATTTTTAGTTAAAGAACATTGAATAAGAAACCAATTAATTTAAAACTTCAAGCTAATTTATTATTTCGATATAATCAATGCGCAAAAGACGAAAAGATATATTTTTTCTTAGCCGTTGGATAATGAGACTATGTGTATGAATATGAAATCCTCTTCAATCTGAAATAAAACAGAATAAAATTACGGCAAAAGTATAGCCGCGGAAACGACAGTAGTCCAAAGACCGGATTTATCACCGCGTGCAGATTGAGTAATATTAAAAGTACGAACAATTTTGCCCGACATTTTGAATACCTGCTCGCGCTCATTCCATGCTTTGTCGGAATCGAAATCGATGCCCAATGTTGTCGCAAGCATTGTAGCCGCAAGGTCCTCGGCGTACTCGCCCGCGAATTTGCCCGTCTCGCCGTAAGGATGATGTTCTGATAAATAACCGTACATAGATTTGTCAGCCGGAATTGCCGCGCCGATTGAAGAGGCGATTAATCTATTCGGCTCGTTAGTTGCGTTGCGCGCCATTACGGCGTGAACAATTTGTCCGGGTTTAAGTTCTCTCAATCCTTCATCCAAACTTACTCTTAAAACGCCAATAGGATAAATGCTGCTTACGGTAACAATATTGAATTTTTCAATTTTTGCCGCTCTCAGCGCGGCTTCAAACGACGCGAGATATTCCTTGTTTCTTCCAACGCCTTTTGTGAAGAATATTTTTTTCGGTAAATACACTATAAACTCCTTATTCCGATTTTATCTTTGCAAATTTGCGTTTACCGACTTTTAGAACGAACTCTCCGTCGGAAATGATTTGATGTTTAAAATCTTCAATTTTTTGTCCATTAATTGAAACGCCGCCCTGCTGAATCAGTCTGCGGGCTTCGCTCTTTGAAGGCGAGAAATTAACTCTCAAAATCAAATCAATTATGCCAATCCCATTCTGCAGTTCCGTGAAAGTAAATTCCGGCATATCGTCGGGCGCATCTTTTTTGATGAATATTTTGTCGAATTCCTGCTCGGCTTTAACCGCATCTTCCTTGGAGTGATACATTTCAACAAGTTTTCTTGCCAAAGCTCTTTTCAAATCTCTCGGATTAACGGAAGAATCTTCCAAATCCGATTTAATTTTACTCAGTTCATCAAGACTCACGTCAGTCGTTAATTCGTAATAAGTATAAATCAAATTATCCGGAATCGATAACGTTCTGCCGTAAATATCTTTCGGAGTGTCGTTTATGCCTATATAATTATCGTAGGACTTGCTCATTTTCTCCGTGCCGTCCGTGCCGACTAACAGAGGCATAGTTAAAATCACCTGAGGTTCCTGCCGGTATTCCCGCTGGATATCTCTCCCGACCAATAAATTGAACTTTTGATCCGTTCCTCCCAATTCAACATCTGATTCAATGGCTACTGAATCCATTGCCTGTGCGAGCGGATAAAGAATTTCGTGCATCGAAATCGGTATTCCGTTCTTGAACCGCTTTGTGAAATCATCTCTTTCAAGCATTCTCGCAACTGTATATTTGGAAGCAAGCTTAATAACCGATTGAAAATTCATTTTACCGAGCCATTCGGAATTGTAAACTATTTTCGTTTTATCGGCGTTAAGAATTTTTGCCGCTTGTTCCCAATAAGATTTTGCGTTTTCCCGCGCTTCTTCGAACGTTAGGGGAGGGCGCGTCTGATTTCTTCCCGATGGATCGCCTATCATTCCGGTAAAATCGCCTATAATCAAAATTGCTTGATGACCCAAGTCCTGGAATTGTTTTAATTTCCGCAGTACAACCGAATGACCGAGATGAAGATCCGGACGAGTAGGGTCGCAGCCGAGTTTTATATTGAGCGGTCTGTTTTCTTTGATAGATTTTTCCAGCTTCGATTTTAATTCCTCTTCCGGAATAACTTCCGCTGTGCCTCGTTTAATTATTTTCAGTTGTTCTTCTACCGGTAAAAATTTTATTTCCGACAATTTTTTCTCCTAAAGTTTAACTTTTCTTTCCAAATCACGCTGTGCGTCTCGTTTAGCAATATCATGACGCTTATCGTAGAATTTTTTGCCTTTGGCAATAGCCAATTCCACTTTTGCTTTACCTCTTGTAAAATACATCCTCAACGGTACGAGCGTATTGCCTTTTTCATTGACGGCTTTAGTTAATTTTTTTATTTCGCTTTTATTTAATAGTAATTTCCGTTTTCTCAGCGGATCATGATTGTTGATATTTCCCATTTCGTAAACGTCTATATGCGCATTCAACAGCCATACTTCTCCTTTATCCAAAACCGCATAACTGTCGCTTAAATTAGCTTTTCCCTGCCGCAGGGATTTTACTTCTGTTCCGCGCAGAACAATGCCCGCTTCAAATGTTTGAAGAATTGCGAATTCGTGCCGCGCTTTTCGGTTTACTGTTATATTCTTAAAATTATCATTCATTTTAAAATCAAAGTTACAAATTTATTTGGACACCGCCCTAAAAGCAAGGAATAAGAATTTCTTAAGGAGATTTATTGAAGAAATTAAATGAATAATAAGCGAAAAAACAGCGGCTTACTCAATTTGTAATCGACCGCTTATGGCAGCGTTTTATCTTTGTTTTTCCATTTGTTGAACCACTCGTAGTATTCGTTAACGAACGGCACAGCTAATATTTTTTCTCCGAGACCGAAATATTTCATCAGAACCATACTTAAATTAGAAACTTTAATCCTGCCTAATAATTTATAATTTATTTTAACGCCGTATTTATTGGATAGTTCGATAGTTTTTCTATCGATGCGGTCTCTTAGTTTTCTAAAATAAAGCGCCTGGCGAACTCCTTCCTTTTCGGTTGGGTTTAACGAATCGGGCTTGATAAATTTCTTTTTGTCGAATATTTCTACTAAATAATATTTTGATTTGTATTCAACCGGACCGATTAGCTCGCCGATGTCAGCGTTTTCGTTTAGTCCGAAATTAAGATAATTCGCGGCAGGTTCGAATTTCCGACTTTTATATAAACGGATATTTCTTTTATCGGTTAAATTTTGATAAGCCTGTTCTAAATTGTCCGACGAACTTCTGCTTTTGAGAAGGTTTTCAATAGAAGGAAGTTCGTTTGTCGAAGCAATTAAGACTTTAACCGAATTTATGTTTCCCGAAGATTTTATTTTATTTAGCTCGCTGATAATTTCACCCGAAGTAACTTTAATGCCGTTGCCCAAATCTTTTTTGCTTAGCTGCGCTAAGTAATTAGACCGCCACATTTCCAATGCGGAAGCCGCTTCGGGCGAGTCCTGCAGCCCTCTTTTTACAGCTTCACGGTAAATTATTTCCAATCGGATAAATTCATGCAATTCGCCAATGAGAGTTTTTTCTAAATTATCTTGCCCGGCGGTCTTCAATTTAATTCCTCGGAAAGCTAAAAATCCTAAAAAATCCTCTATCGTAGCCGGGGTTTTCTTAAATTTTACGAAGGGAGCTTTTCTTTCCAGCGGAGTAAAGTTTTTGTTAAGCGAATAAATATCATAAAAATTTAGAGCGGCTGCGGCAGATTTCGATTTGAATTTTCCCCCTAAGTATTTTGATAGTTTGAGGAATAATTTATCGTCCGTTTTAATATTTTTACCCGAAAGAAATTTCTTGTTGAATGCGGCGTATGTATGAGAGTACTTCCTTTTCTCGACTATTTTTTTTGCCGAAGTGAGAAGAGCGTTACGTTCGACACTCTTTTGGGCGGCTTTCTCCTTTAAATAAAAAATTGTCCAGCCCGCTTCGGTCTTTACCGGCGATGTGAAATGCCCCGGTTCAAGGGAGTAAAATAATTCTTCTCTCGCGGAATCTACTTGTCCGCATTCAACCTGAATTGGTTTTTGTTGTTCTTTGTATTCTTCCCTCTGTTTTAGTATTGAAGTGAAAGAATGTCCCGCCGCAAGTTCGGAGTGAAGTTTATCAATTTCCGCTCTACTCTTTGCGACTAAATAATTCAAGTAGAGAGTAAAGGAACATCTCCGCGACTCGGCGAACAGCTCGCTATTAGGGATTACTATTTTGGACATAACTTCGCGCTTGTACAACTCATCCCTGGCGAACATTTTTTTTATTTCTCTAAGACTTATTTTTACAAGAGGGGAAGTGTTTAATCCTTGAGATTCGGCGTATTCAGCCCATAATTTTTCTTGTATTAGCGTATATAGAAATTCTTCTTTCAATTTAGAAACGGTTTCGTGACGATCGACGCGCGGGGTCATTTCGAAGCGTTTCATAAACTCGCCGACGGTTATTATTTTATTCCCCGCCGAAGCTAAAACTCTATCTTTTTCTAATCTCTGTGCGGGAATAATATTCCATCCAACGACAAAACTTATAATAATTAAATGGTGAAATAAAGGAAATTTATATATTTTCATGAGCTGTAATTTGATAAAGTTAATATATTTAAACTATGAGCCGACAAATTAGTCAATTAAAGAATTATTTTAAGAACGCCTATTTCCCGATAATTACGCTTTTTTTTATTATCGGATTGTTGATCCTTTACTTTTTTTTAACAATACCGCCTAAAGATTACCGAGAGGATAGCGCGGTTCAAATTCATTTTGCCGAGAATATTTCCGACTCGCATCGCAAAGTTATTGATAAATTTAATGAAAAGTATAAAGGCAAAATAAAAATTATTCCTATCAATCTGCCTTTTGAAAAATTCAGCACTAATGAACGAAAGGAATTATTAGCCCGTACTCTGCGAAGTAAAAGTTCGAGATTGGATGTTTTTACGGTGGATCAGATTTGGGTACCCAGGTTTGCCAAGTGGGCGGCTCGGCTGGATCAGTATTTTATAGGTACCGCCCGGGAAGCGATTGTTCCTTACGCTTTAAACACCTGCGTTTATCAGAATAAACTTTACGCCGTTCCTCTCTATATGGATATCGGTTTAATGTATTTCAACTCGGAAATAATCGAAAAGGAATTCGGTAGCGACGCGGTTGATAAAATTGTGAACGGAATTTATTGGGATGATTTCATTCAGATGAACATAAAACTCAAACAGAAGGGCTACGTGCCTTATTTATTCCCTGCCGACGGATACGAGGGACTGATGTGCAGCTTTACGGAAATTTATTACGGGTTGGCTAACAAAGACTTCAGCCGCATAGGTTTCGATATAGATTCGGATACCTTCCGTAAAAGTTCCGAATTTCTTTATGATTTAATTAATCGCTATTCAATAACACCGGAAGTGGTTACTAATTTTAAAGAAACAGAGAGCTACAACTATTTCTTTGAAAATAACGCGGTATTTCTGAGGGGCTGGCCCGGATTGGACCATAGTATTAACGAACTAAGAATTAAGGATAATAAAAAATTAAGCATTCTTACCGCGCCGCTGCCTAAATTCAGAAATTCCAAATTAGGTTCAGTATTCGGCGGATGGAATTTGATGATTTCAAAATACAGCCAGCATAAAAAGGAATCTCTGATTTTCATTAATTATTTAATGACTCAAGAATCTCAAAGTATTTTGTACAACGACGGCGGGCATCTTCCGGTTCTAAAATCTATGTATGAAAAAGATGACGCGTACGATCTGAAATATTATTACGGGTTATTTTCCAACGGCATTTATCGACCGATATCGGAAAATTATACTAAGTTTTCAGACATTATTGCTGTTTATTTGAATTTGGCTCTCCGCGGGGAATTGAATGTAAACGACGCGATTCGGAAAGCCAGGACTTTACTAAATAAAAATAAACTTATTCTAAAGTAATGAAATTAAAGAATAAATTATACGATAATATCGGGAAATACAGATTTGAAATCAGGCATGTGACGGTTCTCTTTGCCGTATTATTAATTTTCCAGATAATGATTTCATTTGTGC
>CAYNUJ010000144.1:0-8324 GCA_964400095.1 uncultured Melioribacteraceae bacterium | reverse complement strand
GCCTATCTTTTTATAGATATTTTTCACAATTCCTGCAAAGCGGGGCACAATGTGCGCTACTTTGTAAGGATTCGGCACTACTTCTCCGGTAAGATCGAGATGCAGTTCTATTTTACCCGGTCCCGCCTCTGCGACTTCGATATCAAATTCCTTCATTACTTCCGGCGAGACCTTGGCAATTTCAATCTCCGTTTTTTTAACGGAACTTGCAGCCGATTCAACCGGTTCCGTTGCGGTAGTTTCGAGGTTATCTTCGTCATTAATTATAAAAAACACTAATAAACCTCCCAAAACCGCCCCAACAGCGAGATAGATTAAATTATTCTTATTCATTTTCCTGTATCCTTGCTTTTTGTTCAAAATTAAATTTAGTTAATGTTAATTCTTCCAATTCAATAACGTTTCTGGTGTACTGAGCGACGGCGTTAACATACTGCGATTCGAGTTCAAATAAACTCCTCTGCGCGTCGAGCACGTCGAGAACGTTGAATCTGCCAACTAAATTTCCCTCGTTAATTATCTTGAAAGCGTCTTTAGCTTTTGGGATTGATTCCTTTTCAAGTTTATCAATCATCACTTCGAAAGCTTTAATGTTATTATACAAAAACTTCAGCGACGCTTCGGTTTGATTTAGAACTCCGCTATATTCGTATTTGATCTGGTCTTTTCTAATAATAGCTTCCTGAATGTTCCCTCTGTTATCGTCAAAAAGCGGAATTGGAATCGAAGCGCCGAGAACAAATACATTATCGCTCGTTTCGCTCAATCTTCTTACGCCAAGCGAAACGGACAAATCGGGAATAACTTTTGACTTTTCAAGTTCGACTGCCGCTTTAACTCGCTCCATTTCCGTTTTATACTTTGCCAAGGTAGGCGATTCTAAAATCAATTCTCTGAGTTCGGCTAATTGAGGAATATTGTATTTCAAATTGAAAATATTTTCAACCGAAGTAAACTTAAGCCGCGGTTTGCCGAGTAAAGCTTTAAGCCGCGCTTTTTCAGACTCAAGCTGCATCTCAGTATTCTGGATTTGAATTTCGAGCGAAGTGGATATCAAAGAGGCTCTCGAAGCTTCCGCCGGAGAAACTTTACCCGCTTTTATTCGCCTTTCCAAATTAATGAGAAAATTACGCGAAATCTTGAGCAGTTTTTTGTTCAAGCCATTTTGATGTTCAAGCGAAGAGATGAAAGTAAACGACTTTCTTATTTCCGAAATTAAATTCAGCCGTTCTTTTTCCAACTCCCATCCGGCAATATTGGACATTAGCATCTGAACCTTCCGGTCTTTGCTCAATCTGCCGCCAAGAACAAAGTCTTGAGTAATGAAAAACGTATTTTCGCTCGCTTTAAAAGAACCATAATTTCCCGAGCCGAAGAAATTTTCCATATCCACCCCTACGCCGGGATTCGGATATAATTCCGCCTGCAATGCGGCGGCTTGGAAAGCATTAATCTCAAGTTTTTTGGATTTTAAGCGGGGATTGTTCCTTAATCCGATAATAATCGCATCTTGCAATTTCAGAGTTTCACTTACCGCATTCTTTTCAACTTTAGAAGAGTCAATTTCAGACGCTCCGGTAAATTCTTCGTAGAATTTATTTATGGTTGAAGTATCCTGCGCCGGGCTATGCGTGAAACCAATTAACGCGAATATTCCGCTCATCAGTAAAATTTTACTAAACATAATGAATATCCTTACTTTTTAATATTCTGGATTATAGATTTATTTTGCAGCGGCGTTAAAATGCCGCGTTTTGAAAGGAACTAAAGGTAATCAGATTATGAGGGCAATTGTTGACAGACTTTCTATTGCGATTAGGTTCGCGAAATACTTGCTGTCTTCAACATTGTTTTTTTGCTTCACTTCGCTTGTATGCGAAGAATTGATTGTGGTTAAATATTTCAATTTTGCAAATAAATTTTTATTTACTTTGGTCAAATTTTCGTCAATATGATTATCCAGTCTATAATCGGTGCAATTTAAATAATCGACAACTTTTATAATTTGATTCGGCTTTGGCATTTGTGAAATTGTATGAACTTCGCTTAATTTTTCAATCTGAATATGCTCTCCATCTCCCACGCACAAAACTTTCGCTTCAACTTCAAAATGAAAAAGCATAATATGGGATAACATCACGGTTAGTAATACAACCGCCACAAAGCGATATTTCGTTTTAAAGTTTTTCACTTGTTAAGCTCCTCTGCGTGTTCCAGCGCTGCGGCAATTATATTGTTTATATGCTCGTCGGCAAGCGAATAATATACCATCTTTCCCTGTTTGCGGTATTTCACTAATCTTTGCGCTCTCAGCAGTCTCAATTGGTGTGAGACGGCGGAAACCGAAACATCCACTAGCGCGGATAGGTCGCAGACACAAAGTTCTTCTTTGGCAAGAGCCATTACAATCTTCAATCTTGTGGAATCGCCCAGGGCTTTCAGAATTTCGGCGGAATCGAGTATTAATTGACCGTCGGGGAAATCCTTCTGCACGCTGCGCACTTTCGCGTCGTCTATGTATGTCTCTCCGCAAACGGGAGCTTCAACTTTATTTTTCATGGGTGTAAATATATAAACATTTGAGCAAACGTTCAAATGTCCATGCGATAAAAGTTGAAAGAATTGATTAAAAAGTTTAATTTTAGAATAATCGAAAAATAATCAGAGTGAATTCGCATGAAAAATCTTTTCCCTTCGGTAATATTAATTGTTCTTCTTGCCGCGTGTTCCACCGCGCTTATAAAACCCGATCCTGAAATTATGGCGCTTCCCGCACCGTCTCAATTCAAAGTATTGTTCAAAACCAACAAAGGCAGTTTTACGATTGACGTGAAACGGTATTTTTCGCCGTTGGGCGTCGATCGTTTCTACTACTTGGTAACGAACGGTTATTACGACGGAAACAGATTTTTCCGCGTGGTTCCGAATTTCGTGGTTCAATGGGGAATTAACGGCGATCCTAAAATAAACAAAGTCTGGGATGAGTTCGGCATAAACGACGAGCCGGTTAAACTCAGCAATTTCAGAGGCGCAATAGCTTTTGCCCGCGGAGGACCAAACACGCGCTCTAATCAGCTTTTCATCAACTACAAAGATAATCTGAGGCTGGATACTACAAATTACAACGGAGTTAAAGGATTCCCCGCGTTCGGCAGAGTTATTAATGGAATGGAAGTTGTCGATTCAATTTATTCCGGTTACAGACAAAAACCGGATCAGGATTCAATTCAGGCGAAAGGGAACGACTATTTGGAGAGTAATTTCCCAAAGCTCGATTATATAATTGAAGCTGAAATAATTGAGGAAGACTGATCGGTTTTTTAATAAAAACCTTTGAATAACCGAAAAACTCTCATTCCCATTCTGCATAAATAAACTTGACATCTTTTTCCCGATTGAGTAAATTTACTCAGTGCATTGAGTAAAATTACTCAACCACCTAAGTGTTTTATAATTATTAACGAAATAGAAATGGAATTTTTCAGAAAAGAATTCTTTTTAATAAAAGAAAGGCTTGCAGAAAAACGGAAGTTTATTCAAGTGATTGTTGGACCGCGCCAAGTTGGTAAAACAACGTTGATCAACCAATTAATTCTTAATGAAAATATTCTGTTTCATTACGAAACTGCGGACTCCGAATACGCAGTCGGTCAAATTTGGATTTCTCAAGTGTGGCAAACAGCGAGAATAAAATTACACTCTTCGCGTTATCGTCAGATCGTTCTTATAATAGACGAAATTCAAAAAATTCACGACTGGAGCGCGGTAGTAAAAAAGGAATGGGATTCCGACACAAAAGATAACATTAATGTTAAAGTCATCCTTTTAGGCTCATCCACACTGCTAATTCAAAAGGGATTGACCGAATCCCTGGCGGGAAGATTTGAATTAATACATATGCAGCATTGGTCATACTTTGAAATTCATAAGGCATTTGGAGTTTCCGCGGAGGAATTCGCCTGGTTCGGAGGCTATCCCGGTTCATATTCATTGGTTAGTAATGAACAGAGATGGAAAGATTATATTAAAAATTCATTAATCGAAACAACCGTTTCGAAAGATATTCTCTTCCTAAATCGAATTGCCAAACCCGCGCTCTTAAAAAATTTATTTGAGTTGGGATGCCTCTATTCGGGGAAGATATTATCTTTCACAAAAATGCTCGGACAACTTCAGGATGCGGGCAATACTGTCACATTGTCCCATTATTTAAACCTTCTCGATAAAGCGTCGCTCCTATCCGGAATTGAAAAGTACTCCGTTCAAAATTTCAGGCAGAGGGCTTCGAGTCCGAAATTCCAAGTTTATAATACCGCCTTAATAAGTTCTCAAAAAAAGGAAACTTTCGAGGAGATAATCCGGCAGCCAGAGAAATGGGGAACCGTCATAGAGACTGCCGTCGGGGCGCATCTTATCAATAATGCAAAGAGCGGGGGTTATAATGTTTTCTACTGGCGGCATGTTAACCATGAGGTTGATTTCGTTCTGAAATACAACGATGAAATTATAGGCATTGAAATTAAAAGCGGAAAAAAAGTCGTAAAACAGGGGATGGAACAATTTCAAAAATTATTTAACCCAAATAAAGTGTTGTTGGTTGGCACAAGCGGCATTCCGTGGCAGGATTTTTTAAAAATCAGCCCGCTAAAGTTATTTTCTTCATAGAATTTTAACAATACAGCAAATTTTCCGTAATTGCCGCTTATATTCCATACTTGTAAGTCGGCAAACCGCCTTTAGATTATTTAAGGAGAGTCATTTTTTTAACCGACGAGAAATCCTCAATTGTTAATTTATCCGAACGTCCGACAGACTTTGTGAAGATTGTTAAACGATAAAAATATATTCCGCTCGGTAATTCACTTCCGTCGAAAGTTAATTCATAAGTCCCCGGAACCGTAACGCGTTTAACGAAAGCGGCAATTTCGCGACCGAGAACGTCGTAAACGGTTACTGCCGCTGAAAAACTATCACTTGCAAACCGGCTGACAGAAGGAACGGAAAATTTAATTTTTGTAGTCGGATTAAAGGGGTTGGGATAATTCTGCCACAGTTCGAATCCGCTGATTTGAATATTGTCCTCATCAATTCCGACTATCGGCGAGTTAAAATAATTGACGGATTTGGCTATAACTTCATCAAACGCTTCGTCATTTGCCGTTGTTTCCAAAGGAAAGCCGAGATAAATTAGAGCGCTCTGATTAGTGGAATCTCCGAAATACCCGCTGTATTGAATTCCCGCAACTTTCCCGTTTGCGTATTTCATACAAATAACGCTGCCGCCCCGCGGTTCTATTTCATCAGGGTAATCCTCTTCGTATGTCTGTCCGATATAAAAATTACAGTCCTCCAAAACGCTGTTTGCAGCGCCGATAACGGAGTTGGAATTAGCATCGTCTGATATATATTTAGCCTTTAAATAATTATGGTAAAAACTTCTATCCTGCGTATCGCCTTTATGATCAAGGTCCCAGCCGATTTCGCTGCCGGAAACAAATAAGCCGCCTCCGCTTTCCAAATATTTTTTAACGAGCGTCTGCTCGGCGAAATTAAAAGTTTCATCAACCGTGCTTTCATCGCCGAGAATCCAGAAAACATAGTCATAATTTTCAAGTTTAAAAGAACCGTTGAGTAATTCCGAGTTCTTTATCGATACAAAATCTGTTTTTAACTCTTCAATCGCTTTACCGTATTTCAAGACAAATGATTCTCCCGGACCCCGCCAGCTTCCGCTCTCTCTTTCGAACCCGTCAACAATCAGAACTTTTTTCTCCGAAGAATACGAACCGGCGCCCAAAACATTAGACCAATTGCTTTCCTCCAAATCCGCAGTGTTATTTTTAACGCTTGATATACGGAAATAATTTGCCGGGGAATTCAAACCGATTTCTGCGTAGGTTGTCGTACAATTATTTTCGTCGATAATCATATTCCAATATTTTCCGTCTTCTGAGCCATAAACCCGGTATCCTAAAATATTAGTGGTATCGCAATTCCAATTAAGCAGAACTTTGTTTTCCGGTTTCAATTCGGCGCTGATTAACGCGGGTCTCTGACCGTTATAATTGCTCTCCATATTGTCATAGTATCTCGGAGTATAAGCCGATAAATCTGAAGCGAAATAAGACCAGTAAGAAACTCCCCAGCCCCGTCCTGTTGATTCGACAACTTTAAAACTTCCGTTAATATTTCTTTCAACAAACAAACGGACGTGCCCGACTTTGTGGATAGCGTCGCCCGGTTTTAAATCATCCCAACTGTTGTATTGAGTAGTAATATTAGGCATATACGCGGTAGATGCGTGGTAGCTCATTTGCCAGCAGCGGCTGACAAAACCGGAGCAATCGACACCCACGGCATAAGACGACACTCCATTAGTGTTAATATCCCCGGCATACCTTCCGTTGCGCAATCCGGCATCGAACTGCGAAAGAGTATTAAATCCTCCCCATCTATACGGAATGCGCGCGTTCATTCCTACAATTAGCCAGGGCGGAGTTCTAACAATATCTCCGTCCGGAGCGGTAATATCATTCGGAGCTAAATTGGAAGGGGAACATTCGTATTGGTGCAGCACATAAGTTTCCGCAATTCTCAGCGCTTCCGTTCGGCTTGATACGGTTTTAATTCCGTCGGCATTATTTTGAATTTTTCCCGCCGGTTCATTAATGGGCGTATAATTGTCGAAATGAATTTCTGCGCTATATTCAGCAGGGTATTTAATTATGTCGTCATCCGGTTCGGTTAAATTTCCCCATTTCACAATCTGCACCTTATCGGCGAATGACAGCAGGTGATACAAATTACCCGCGGAGTCAATTTGTAAATCTTTGAGTGTGTAAAGATATTTTATATTGGGAAGTAAAATACGAGAAAGAAGATCGCCGGATTTTGAAATTGCATAAACTTCCCTTTTTACTTTTAACGGAATTTCAGAGATATATTTTTCTACCAAAACGAAAATATCGCCCGACTCATCTATCCCTATTAAATCCGCGCAGGCTAAATTTGAAGGGAAGTTTAACGTAATTTCATTATTCAATTCCTCAATGTTTGATTTAATTATCAACTGACTTCTGTTCGGAACTGAAATTAACATTTCCTCGCCCTTCGCGCCGCGAATATTTCCCCCGTTATCTTTTAAAACGGATTTCCCGCCGATAAAATTCTTTTTTAAAAGCAGCGTTTCCCTTTTTAACGATATTTTATTTCTTTTAATGAAAGAAGAATTTTGTTTGTCAATACCGGAAAGAAAATCATTGGACATTTTGACTCGCGATTGATTTATTGTGAATTTTCCGTTTCTGTATTCGAAAATTCCTTCGGCTGTAAATGAAGAGAAGTAAACCCTGTCTTTATCGATATCAAAAGACGCTATTGAATAAATCCCGGAATTTTCGATTCGCAGTTCGAATGGTAATTGAGAATATTCCTTCTCGAAAATAACTTCCTGTGAAAGAAGTGCGATTGACGAGCAAAATAATAAAATAAATAGCTTTTTCATATTATACCTTGTTTATGGTATATATATTTCTTTTAACGATAGAATTTCATTCCCATTTAGAGATATTTTGAACGGAGAAAACTTTAATCTTTCCGCATCCGGTTTCGCGAAGCCTTCAACAAGTTCATCTAACTTTACTTTTTGATTAAAATTGAAGTTTCCTTCGTTGTTAAAACTGAAAGTCTGCATAATTACTTCTGCGCTCCCCACAATAACAAAATCTTGATATTTAATGTCGCTATTCAAAAAACAAAATCCGTTTGGGAGTTCAATAATTTTAGATCTGTCGGCGTTAGGTTTCAAATCGGAAGTTTTCAGATATTCAATAAAATCAACATACGCATAAACGCCCTGTTTTTTTTGCCTGATATCTTTAATGTAGCAGTATTTTTCTACAGGCTGTGGAGTTTTTACAGATTCCGCCTTTTGTCGTGGAGTTTCACTTTTGCACGCTTGAGTAATGATTAGTAAAAAAAGCGGTAAAAGATAAATATTTCGAAAAATCTTTCGAATCATTTAACGACCATTATTTTTGAAATAAGCTTAAATAATTTAATAAATTGTTTCAGAATAAAGGAATTAATAATTGTCAGATGCTATACTCCCTCCAGTTTTATAACTTTATATCCATATTTCCTTATACCCCAAATATCCTTTGCGCTCTGCGGCTTTGCGAGAGAACATATAATTGTTTGCTGAATCTTTCTCCGCGTCTTTGCATCTCCGCGGTTAGAAAAGAACTCTTGTTTAACTACAGAGGTCAACGAGTGGTAAATGTTGAGTATGAATTTACGTGATTCGCGAAAATAGATTTCTCCTT
>CAYNUJ010000143.1:5134-8333 GCA_964400095.1 uncultured Melioribacteraceae bacterium | reverse complement strand
CTGCCTATACATTTACAGACCTTGAAGTATATGGCAGGCGTGGAAGAATAGAATGCGCCGGCTCAGATACATTAGTCTATGGCGTAGCAGCGTATGATAGAATATTCGGCTCGAATTTGGATAACACAACTTCAGTTAACGAGAATATTACTTATATAAATAATTTTCAATTATTTCAACATTATCCAAACCCTTTTAATCCGACAAGCGTTATAGAATTTAATCTGCCCACAAGGGATTTTGTAACGTTAAAAGTATTTAATGTTTTAGGTCAAGAAGTTGCTACACTAATTAACAAAGAACTTGGAGCAGGCATACATGAAATTGAGTTTAATCCGCTAACTTATAATTTGAATTTATCGAGCGGAGTTTTTCTATACAGAATTAAAACCGGTAAACAAAGCCGGACAAAAAAACTGCTTTATATTCGTTGAAATAATAGTAAAAAGGAAAACTAAGATGAAGATGTTATCTGTAATAAGTTACCTTTTATGTTTTTTTATAGTTAGCATATGTTATGGACAAGAATGGATAAATATCACTCCTACTTTTGATCCGCCGGGAAATTATGATATGTCTTACGGTACCTTTGTAGATGAGAATAATGGGTGGTTTACAGAATCTTTTCCTGGTAGAATTTGGCATACAATTGATGGCGGTAATACGTGGGAAATACAAAAAGATAGAAGTTTTGTTTGGGTATCCGACATTGAATTTGTTGACACATTACATGGTTGGATTGTTGGTAAGAAGACTTCGGACTATAGTTATTTCCTTTGGAGAACAACTGATGGTGGTAATTCTTGGGAAGAAACATCAATACCTGAAGTTTATGCTTTAACATTTTTCGATTCTTTGACAGGTTTTGCCGGTGGAGATAGTATTTATCACACCACTGATGGAGGAGAAAGTTGGCAGTCTGGATATATTAAACCTGATGTTCGTTTTGGGGTGACCGATATCTATTTTATTGATGAACAATATGGGTGGGCAGTTGGTGGTAGCAGTAATTATTGGGATAATGGTATAATTCTCAAAACAATTAATGGGGGTAAGACATGGCAGGTTAACAAACATCCCACTAGCATCATCGGAAATGCAGTTTATTTCAACGATTCTATTTACGGGATAATAGTTGGTTTTAATCCATTTTCTGGTGGACTTGTAAGGATAACAAGTGATGGCGGTGAGACTTGGATTTCGCCGGGTGTATTTGATTCATGGCTCAATGATGTTGTCTTTACGGATGATAGCACAGGCTGGGTGGTAGGAGATTACGGCTTTATATGGTTTACAGAAGATCGCGGTTCAACCTGGGAAAGGATTGAAACAGAAACGCAAGCGGATTTAAACCGCATTGTTTTTGTCGAAGATGGGGAAGTAGGATATATTTTCGGAGATGATAATACTCTTCTTCGATATGATAAAACAACAGACGTAAAAGAAGATGGTGATATTGTTCCTTCAAAATTTAAACTGTATCAAAATTACCCGAATCCTTTTAATCCGACAACTACCATAAATTATGATATTCCACAAGACGGTACTGTTACATTAATAATTTACAATGCTTTAGGCGCGGAGGTAACGACTTTTGTAAACGAAACACAATCAAAAGGCAGATACAAGGTAACTTTTGACGCGTCGCGCCTTTCGAGCGGCATTTATTTCTACAGAATTCAGAGCGGGAAGTTTTTTAGTTCAAAGAAAATGATCCTTCTCAAGTAACAATTATAATTGCAGAATTACCCCTCTATTCATATATTTTGATGTTATTTAATTTTGAGGTTGAAAAGATGATTGATAAGGATCTCCAATCCATTCAGGAAGTGCGGGATTTAACGAGAATAGCCAAGGAAGCCCAGCTTGAGTTTAAGCATTTTTCGCAGGAACAGGTTGACAAAGTTGTAAAAGCTATGGCTGACGCGGGTTTTGCTCAAGCGGAAAGATTGGCGCAGTTAGCTCACGAAGAAACCGGATTCGGAAAAATTGCAGACAAGAAAATAAAAAATGAGTTCGGCTCCAAATGGGTTTACGATTCAATCAAAGATCTTAAAACCGTCGGAATTATTGAAGTTAAAGAAAACGGCAAGATAGTAAAAATTGCCGAACCCATGGGCGTTGTCGCCGCGCTTATTCCTTCCACAAATCCAACCTCTACGGCAATGTTCAAATCAATCATTTCTCTTAAGGGAAGAAACGCAATAATCGCCTCGCCTCACCCGAAAGCATTAAACTGCACAACGGAAGCGATTAAAGTAATGTCGGACGCCGCCGCCGCGGCAGGCGCTCCTAAGGGATTGATTCAATGTATGTCCATTCCGTCTCTTGAAGGAACTTCGGCTCTGATGAAAGATAAAAACACATCGGTAATTTTAGCAACCGGAAGCACCGCGATGGTTCGCGCCGCTTACAGCGCTGGAAATCCCGCATACGGAGTCGGCGCCGGGAACGTTCCCGCTTTTATAGAAAGAACGGCAAACGTTCAAAAAGCTGTCGCAGATATCATTTACGGCACAACTTTCGATAACGGAACGCTCTGTTCTTCCGAGCAGGCAATGATAGTTGATAGACCGATTGCCGAGCAGGTTATTGAGGAGGCAAAGAGGCAGGGAGCATATTTCTTAAGCGAAGATGAGAAAAGCAAACTCGAAGGCACAATTGCGAAAGGCGCAAAATTGAACGCCGACATTGTAGGGAAATCGGCTGTTTGGATTGCGGATTACGCGGGAATTTCAGTTCCCGAAAATACTAAAGTTTTAATATCGTTTTGCGACACTGTAGGTAAAGAAGAGCCTCTCTCAATCGAAAAGTTATCCCCTATTCTCGCGTTTTACACTGTTGACGGCTGGTTAGAGGGATGTCATAAATGTATCGAGCTGCTCGAGTTCGGCGGTATCGGTCACACGCTCGCAATTCATTCCAGCGACAAAGAAATTATTATGAAATTCGCTCTCGAAAAACCGGCTTTCAGAATTGTCGTCAATACGCCAAGTTCGGTTGGAGCGGTCGGCTATACAACCAAATTAACTCCTTCAATGACTTTGGGACCGGGAACTTGGGGCGGTTCAATCGTATCCGAGAACGTATCGGCAAAACATTTAATTAATATCAAAACCCTGGCGTTCGAGACTAATCCGGTTAACCCCGGCGTGTCCGTATCATCTTTCGACGGCATACCCGAAGCGCGTTACTCCGC
>CAYNUJ010000143.1:0-5034 GCA_964400095.1 uncultured Melioribacteraceae bacterium | reverse complement strand
AATGACGGATGACCGAATATACTATCTCCGCCTTCGTGCGCTCCGTGTCTCCTCCGTGTACCTCCGTGGAACAAAAAAGTAACACGAAGCAGGCAGATAACGGAGAAAGATTAGAACGCTGATGACGCTGATCAGACATGATTTGCACAGATAAAAAATGAATAATAAATTTGTTGAATAATCGAAGCTGAAAAGGCAAAAGAAGATAACGGGTAAGAGATGTATATTTGATGATTTGGTTTCTCCGGCAATATTTAACTCATCCGCGCCTGTCCGCCTCTGGAGGGAAAATCCGTTCAATCTGTGTTTATCTGTGGTCTATCTCATCATGCAGGGCGCATTGGAAATGGAACGCTGATGACGCTGATTAATTATGATTTCCGCAGATAGAAAATATTTAAAGAATCGGACAAATACAGCAAGACAATAAATGACGGATGACCGAATATGCTATTTCCGCCTTCGTGCGCTCCGTGTCTCCTCTGTGAACCTCCGTGCAACAAAAAAAGTAACAAGAAGAACCACGAAGCATGCGTATAACAAAGAAAAATTGGAACGCAGATGACGCTGATTAATTATGATTTCCGCAGATAGAAAATATTTTAAGCATCAAACAAATGCAGCAAGACAATAATGACGAATGATGGATAACCGAATATCTTACTCCGTCTCCGAGCGCTCCGTGTCTCCTCTGTGAACCTCCGTGCAACAAAAAAATAACACGAAGCAGGCAGATAACGAAGAAAGATTAGAACTCTGTGACGCAGATAAGACATGATTTACTTGATTTTCATTTTTTTTGACAAACGGCGCAGCCATATCGGAGGCATAAAGCAAAAACATTGTGATTCATAACATTTTGTATATCTCTAAAAAAAAGTATATTTGCATCACTATTTATTCAAACTTGGAATTTATGAACGATAATTATAAAAATTGGGATATTAAGAAGGGCGATTATCAGAAACAGCATGATAATCCGGATCAGTATTTCCACGGTTACGAAACTAAAAAGAAATTCAGTAAAGCTTCAAAATATTTAATCGGCATTGGAATAGTAGTTATTTCGCTCGGGATTATTATTGCCGCTGTTTTATAATTAACTGTACCTATCAAGCTTAAATTTTTCACCCAAATAAAGTTTTCTCACTTCTTCATCCTCAGCCAGATTGTGCGCCGAGCCTTCTTTAAATATTTCTCCGTTTATCAGTATGTACGCGCGGTCAACTATGCTTAAAGTTTCGTGTACGTTATGATCTGTAATTAGTATTCCAATACCCTTATGCTTCAAATTAGCGACGATATTCATAATATCTTCAACGGCAATCGGATCAACGCCGGCAAACGGCTCGTCGAGCAGAATAAACTTCGGATCGGTTGCCAGCGAACGGGCTATTTCGCAGCGTCTTCTCTCTCCGCCGCTAAGCTGAATTCCCAAACTTTTTCTTATATGAGTAATGCTCAATTCCTCAAGCAGTTTTTCTGTTTTTTCCTTTCGTTCCTTAGCGGAAAGTCCGGTCATTTCGAGAACGGCGAGTAAATTATCCTCTACCGACATTCTCCTGAATATCGAAGCCTCCTGCGGCAGGTAACCTATTCCCCTCTTTGCGCGTTTGTACATCGGAAGCGATGTGATCTCTCGGCTGTCCAGAAATACTTTCCCGCTTTCAGGTTTTATCATTCCCACAATCATATAAAATGTAGTTGTTTTTCCCGCTCCGTTCGGACCGAGCAGTCCGACTACCTCGCCCTGCTCTACATTTACGGAGACCTGATTTACAACTTTTCTCTGCTTGTAAATTTTAACTAATTTTTCGCTGCTTAATTTTAATTTTTCCATATTAATATATTTTTTTTGAACCGATTATCCGCTCGACGGTCGGTCTGTTTTTAATAATTTTAAATTGCGGCAGAGTAAATTCTTTTTCATTCCCAAAGACCAAATTTTCCGGATGAAATTCGCTCGCGGGCGTACCGCTCATGTTTACTTCAATTACTTTATTTTCCTCAAAAATTATTTCGGCAAAATCCCCGCTCGATTTTATCAACCCATTTCCTTCATCACCTTCATAAAGATAATAAATACTAAGAACATTTCCGTTTACTTTTGTCTTTTTCAGAGAACCGTCGTCAAAATCCAGCATGATACGGCTTCCGGAAATTTGATCGAAACGAAACTTGAAATTTTCGTTCCCGCTTATAAGTATAGCTTCATTGGAAACCGTAATGGAATCGAGAGCGTTCTCATTGAGATAAATCATTACCGAATCGCCGAGCATTTGAGAATTTTCGTACCAAAGAACCGGCTGACGCGCATCCTTGTTCAATTTGTATGTAAATATTTTATTCAGACTTCTGAAATAAACGGCTTTATCATTCACCGAAGAAAAATTTCCCCGTTTTAAAAGCACGGAATCTTCGGCTATTAAAATATTCGACGAATCATAGAACGACTCCATCTTATTCGACGATAAATACAATGTGTCGAAACCGGAAGATGTGGAATCAATTTTTATCATCAGAGGTCTTTCGGTTAATCTTGTATATTTCCGGTCGCCGTAATTAAAAAGCTCGCCCGCGTATATTGTTAAATTCTTTTCCGCGCTTACAATCTTTGCGTTTCCGACGGCATTGGAAAAATCCGATTCGGTTAAGAATATTAAACTGTCGGAATAAATTACCGCGGAAGAATCGGTAACCGAAACATTTCCCACGGCAATAGACGAGTCAAATTCTTCAAAGTAAAACATTCTGTCCGAATTTAATATTCTCGCTGTGTCTTCAAGAGTTACGTTGCCGAAAAAATGCGCTTCTTTAGCGTCGGAAAAATAGTAGCCGGAATCCGCGATAAGAACAGAATTACCGTCGAGCATTTTAATCCCGCTTCGCGTAAACGCCCTGTTGTCGCTTCCGTAAAAGAACCCCTCGTCCGTATAAATTTTAATAGTGTCCTGCGTAATTATAACGTTTCCCATAAGTTCAATTTGATCAAGAGTTACATTTTGAACCGCTCTATCGCAAGTAATTATAACGTTCTTTTTAGTCATTACAACATTGCCGATAAATTCTTTGAAGGAATAGATGCCGACTTTTTTGCCTTTAAAACTATCCCCGACTATAACCACCTTCTCGCTTTCTTGAGCAAACGAAGAAATAAACGCCCCGATAATAATTAATAATATCAATATTTTTCGCTGAGTAATCATTTAGCTTTGGTTATGTATGTTACTTTGTAAATTGTATAATTGCTCAGGCTTTCGTCCGATTCGAATCCGTATCCCTCCATATGGTCGTCTTTATCATCGATAGTTACAAATTTATCCGAAGTAATTTTCTTCTCTCTGTTTTTCCAAATCAATTCTTCGGTTTTGAGAACAACTCCACTGTCGCTAACGGCAACTACGCTGTCAATGGCAAACATATTTTTGGTTAAATCGTCAACTTTTCCTCTTTTGGAAGTAAGGCTGGAAGTCTTATAGCCGTTGGGATCAAAAAAATCTATTTTAACTCCTTCGAGAATTGTTGTATTTTTTTTCTCATAAGTATAAAGATGATCCGCGTATAAAATAGCTTTTAAATTTCCCTCTTCCATAAATTGAATAACCGCATTCCAGCTCTCTTGAGCGGGAAGTTCCTCGGAACCGATTCCGCCGATAACCCCGGGCATTAGTTTTTCTTCCCGGCAGGAAGCTAAGAATATTAGAACAAATAGAGGAAAAAAAAGAATACGTTTCATCTCCGCTGCAGCCCGAGATTTACCAAATCGTGCAGATGAATAATTCCGACCGGGAAATTTTTATCATCCGCGGCAATTAAAATAGTAATTTTGAAATGCTCCATCTGCTGAAGAGCGAAAGAGGCGAGATATTCTGGATCGATAGTTTTGGGGTTCGCGGACATTACCTCTCCGGCGGTTAACCCATTGATATCGGTTGTTTTTTCCAACAAACGTCTTAAATCTCCGTCGGTAATAACTCCCTTCAGTTTACCTTCGTCGTCCACAACGCAAGTGGCGCCTAAACGCTTGGTGGTAATTTCGAGAATGGAATCTTTCAAAGTATCTTTAAGATTCACTTTCGGCAGGTCATCGCCGGTGTACATTATTTCGCTTATCTTCAACGAAAGCCTCTTACCCAAACTGCCCGCCGGATGTAGCGATGCAAAATCTTCCGCCGTAAATCCACGCTTTTCCAATAACGAAACCGCAAGCGCGTCTCCCATAACGAGAGTTGCGGTAGTTGAAGCTGTGGGAGCCAAATCGTGCGGACACGCTTCCTCTTTAACGCTAATATCGAGAACAACATCGCATCTTTTAGCGAGTCGGGAATTCAAATTACCCAGCATACCAATTATCTTTACATTAAGTCTTTTAACCATCGGAACTAAATTAACGAGTTCCTCCGTTCCGCCGCTTTTTGATATCACAATTAATATATCATCCTTGCGCACCATCCCCAAGTCGCCGTGCAGCGCGTCTGTAGGATGCATAAAAATTGCCGGAGTGCCGGTTGAATTTAATGTTGCTACAATTTTACGGGCAATTAATCCCGATTTCCCCATTCCGGTAAATACAACCCGGCCTTTGGAATCATAAATTATTTGTACCGCTTCAACAAATTGTCCGTTTATCCTATCGTACAGCGCCTCTACCGCCTCGGTTTCAATCCTGATTACTTCCCTTCCCTTTTGTATTATTTGTTCGGCTGACAATTTTTTTTCCCCTTATCTTTGGTAAAATTAATATTTTATTTATTGAGTGGTTATTCGCATATAAAATAATACTGATAACTACTCATAACATTTAACCGCTTTATCGACATGCATGATTTCGACGAGCAAATCATTCAATTCGCGCAGCGGCAGTTGGCTGGCGGAATCGCTGAGAGCGTTTTCGGGATCGGGATGCACTTCTAAAAACAAAGCGGCAATACCGAGCGAAACAGCCGCCTTTGCCAGAGGTTTAATAAATTGTGGCTGACCTCCGGTAACGCTTCCGTGCCCGGGCATTTGAACCGAATGCGTAGCGTCCATTAC
>CAYNUJ010000142.1:0-8338 GCA_964400095.1 uncultured Melioribacteraceae bacterium | reverse complement strand
TTAAACGGATTCGGGTAGTTTTGATACAAAGCATATTTCGTTGGAATACCTTCTTCATCCTCAACGCCTGTTATTGTAAACGCAAGCTCTTGTGAATAATCGCTTTCATTTTTATTGAAATCGAAAACAGACAACTTGTAGTAATAAGTTTTGCCCATTTCAATATTGTTATCCGCGTATGTCAGTCCGCTTGTAACTGCAATCGGCTGAATAACTTTAGGATCGAAGTTCTGCGTTTCGCTTCTGTAAACGGCAAAATAATTGAAATCGGATTCTTCGGATTCCTGCCAAGTTAACGTAATATTAGTTTCAGAAGCCTCGCCCGCAAATCCAGCCGGCGGAGCGGGAACCAAATTATCAACGGAAAAGCCAAACGACGGTTTGCTCCAGATAACGTCCAGCTTCGCAATTCCAGAAACAATGTAACCGGTCCATGCGGTATCCGCTCCAATTGTATTAAACAATGTTGGTACGTTTACATTATACAGTAAGAGATTACTTGCAGGAGTATAGGCAACATAAGTAAGCAGCCATTTATCATCCATAACTTGATCTCCGATATTCAAGTTCGCGGAATTGATATTATCCTTTGATTTTAAAGTTTTGGGAGGAACAATTGGCATAGGGTCCAATCTCCAAACGCCGTACTGCTCAATCGGGCTATCGCCTATTCCGTCGCCGCCGAAGCGCGTCCACGTTACATTAACCATATTTCCCTGATCGTTAGGAACGTCCCAAACGCCTTCAATTACGCCGGCGCCGAGCTGCCCGTATTTAATTGCGGCAATACTCACTTTTAACAGCGAAACTACAAACGCCGGATTATGAATACCTTCGCTTCTATCTTCCTCAACCAATAAATAATTATAAGCCGCTTTTCTTTCCGTTACGGAATAATCATACGCGCCTGAAACATCAACTGCGGAAGAATCATACGGAGGAAGCATCAACGATAATTGATGCAGCAAACCGGCAACTTCCTCCTGCACTCCTTCTTCGATTCCGTCGCCGTCATGATCCGCGACTCCATTCATATAATATTTTTTCTCGGCAAACGTAGTTCCGATGTCGCCGTGGCAATCTGCGCAAACGCCTACATTGTCTGTGCCGTCGGGATTCGTCACGCTGAAAGTATGCTGACCGGAAACTGCGAAATCCGAATCTTCCGGTTTAAAACCCGCGCCCATATGGCAGGTAACGCATGCGTCTTCGGTAGCCGTTAAATGCGGAGAAGAGGGAAGTTTCATTCCGAACGTAATTGCGTTTTTAGCCGAAAGAACATCCGCCTGCGGTCCGTGATGAGGTCCATAATATCGACTATAATGAAAATCTTCGCCGGTATAAGATTTGGCGTCTCTGCGGGATTTATGGCAATTCATGCAGATTTTGCCCGTTCCGCCGGCTTCAATTACTTCTCCGTTGCCTAACGCTACGTCGTCGACGGTTCTTAGCTGATGAATATTCTCAACGCTATGAGGATCGTGGCATGTGGCGCATCCTATTGGAACAATCGGAGGAGCTTCAGTTATCGGCTGCATTCCGTTTTCTACGAAAGCAATAAATCCCGAACCGCTGTGGCATTGCGAGCAGGAGGCTCTACTGCCTGCATACGCAAGCGTTGTTGCCGCCGCGTGACCCGATAATCTCCATTGAGCCGGGAAGTAATGATGAGTTCCTTCATCGTGGCATTTTGCGCATGTATTTACATCCAATGATTTATCAATTCTGTTTCCTTGTTTATTTCCGAAGTGATCGCTTCCGGGTCCATGGCAGGCTTCGCATTGAATATTTGCTCTTTTCATAGCATCGGGATATGCAGCCACCATGTTGTCATATTGCCCTTCAAATAGCGTGTCGGGAAAAACAAAGCCGAAATCATCAAAGCCATCATTTTTTGCTGAAGTATTGTAACCGGTTGTGTGACAACCAATGCAATACCCGGCATAATGACTGCTTAAGGTTCCGTCTAATCCGCGTTGGAGCATACTCGCGTGCCCGGTGTTAACCCATTCATTCTTTTTACCCGCATGGCACGTACCGCATTTCCCGTCCTCTATACCCATGTAAAGTCCCGCATGTATTTCTATTTCGGTTTCAAGACTTCCATCGATAAATTTAATTTTATACAATCCGGGTACGTCGGGAATAAAAACCAACATTTCGGAGTTATCTCCAAACGAATTAATATCGAGATCGGTTAAGCCGGAACTATCCGGAGCTTCGAGTTCCCATCTTTGCGAACCGCTCAAAGTAGTATCTGCAGCCATTCCGAGTAAATACATTTTGGTCTGAACGCCGACGTTTAAAAGAGCGTCGTAAGCGACGTCAAACAAATCGCTTGTATCGCTGTCTGCCACGCGCGGCGCAACGCCGTAGGGTTTAATTATTAAGCCCTGCGCTCGGACTGAAATTCCGAACATTAAAATTAAGGTTAATAACGTTAGTAGTTTTTTCATTCTAATCCTCCTTGAAAGATGTTTGGTTTTGTGAAAACAAATGTTTTTTAATCACTTCTTTTAATTCAAACTCGCTGATTGGTTTAGTGGCAAAATATCGAACTCCAAGAACGAAAATATCCCTCCCCGCTTCGACGGAAGTATCCGAAGTAAGAAAAAGTATATCTATTTCGGGTTGAATTTTGCGCAGTGCGTTGAAAATTTTTTCGATCGATTTCCTATCAAGATAATCTCCGTCAAATATTAAAACAATTGGATTTTGTGATATTATCTGCGTAATAATTGAACAATAGTCGGCGCCCGGATTTATTGTTTGAGCGTCAACGCCCAATAACTTACCGATGTGTCTGAACATTCGGATTAATTTAATATCTTTACTTACTAGTTCAATCATTTTTTAGCGTTGTGCAATTGTTGTGCCAGGCATTGTCCGCCGCCGATTTTTTTAAGTCGTTGGAATTTAAGCAGTTAGCTTGGAGTTGTTTTTAGTATAAAATTAGATGTGGGGCATCAATGCCGCAGTGGGAAATCTTATCCTCTTTTATTTTCTGAATTATAAAATAAATTTGGATTAGATTTATGAAAATTATTTGGAGAAAATGAACAATCTCTCATTAAATAAGAAATTTCTAATTTTAATTATTCTTTCTTTATCGGCGCTGCTTCTTATTTTTGTATATTTTGTTAACTTCGAAATGCTGGAAAATTACAGAAGAATAGGAAGAGATTTTAACCTGTCAACCGAAGAATTGCTTATTGCAAGTCTTAAGAACAACATGCTTCATTCTGATGAGAAAGATGTAGCTGGAATATTAAAAATTATCTCATCTAACGAAAAAATTACCGCGGCAAGAATTATTTCCCCGGATAAAAATATTGATTTTTCTTTAGACCCTTCCGAACAAAATAAAAATTTGAGTGAAATAGATTCTAATTTTCTATCTGTAAACTTGGATAGTATTGTTAACAGAAAGATATTACCGCTAACAAGATTCAGTAAAAGTTATTTCCGTCCCATTCCTAATTTGCCGGAGTGCAGACGCTGCCACTCCGCGATTAAAAATATAGCCTACTTAAATATCACAATGAATTATGAAGAGAATATCAAGGAAATATCGGAAACCTTTCATGAAATTATTATTGCCGGCTTTCTTTTCGTGATTTCCATTATTATTATATTCAGTATTGCGTTTAAATTATTAGTAAGCCTTCGTTTGCGGAAAGTTAAATCAGGTTTTGATGAAATAAGAAAAGGAAATTTTAAGTATAAACTGCCGGTAACTAAACACGATGAAATCGGTAATTTAGAAGTGCATTTTAATGAAATGGTTGATAGATTAAATTCGTCGCGAATTGAAATTGAAGAATTGAACTATGAAAATCTTATGCATCTCGATAAACTCGTCACCCTAGGAGAACTTACCGCGGGTGTATCCCATCAAATCAATAATTATTCCGCTATATTATTTTCCCGTCTGGATTATCTAATGAATGAATTTAAGAATAATGAAAAATATAAAGAATATACCAACGATATACGCGCGATGCTTACCCAAGTTGAGAATATGTCCAATATTACAAAAAATATATTGAGGCACAGCAAAAAAAGTAATATGAAATTTCAGCGGGTTGAATTAAACTCCGTAATTAAAGGCGCTATAAAACTTATGCAAAATGCTTTACTGAAAAAATCAATTGAATTAACTTTTGAACCGGAGCAAAATTTAATAATTAATGGCGACCCCTCCCAATTGGAACAAGTGTTTATTAATTTAATTTCAAACTCAATAGACGCGTTAACGGATGGCGGTCAAATCAGCGTGACAGTTTTCAAAGATGTTTCCGCAGTTACGGTAATATTTAAGGACAACGGATGCGGGATAGATAAAAATGAAATTAAAAATATATTCATGCCTTTCTTTACAACTAAAGAGGAAGACAAGGGTTCGGGATTGGGGTTGTTTATCGTTCAAAGGATTCTAAAAAACCATAACGCGGAAATTATTTGTGAATCGGAAAAATTAAAAGGCGCAAAATTCATCATTAGTTTTAGGAATAAGAATGAAGAAGAATAAAATTTTAATAGTGGACGACGAATTGGAAATGCTGGAAAGTTTTAGGAAACTTTTTTTGAAGAAAAAAGAATATCAATTAACATTAATTGATAAATTCGATGACGCCGTAAAAGCTTTGGAAGAAAAAGACTTTGATCTTCTCCTCGCCGATTTGAGAATCGGGAAGAACGACGGTATAGAATTGTGTAGAAAAGCGAGAGAGTTACAATCCCAAATTAAAGTTTTTATTATAAGCGGATACGGTACAATAGAATCGAGCGTTGAAGCGATAAAATCCGGCGCGGTGGATTTTATTGAAAAACCGTTTACCGCCTCTACTTTGTTTAATAAGATTAACAGAGTATTAAATATCAGCGTTGAAAAAAACGGCGCCCCCGACGAACCTAATAATTTTTACGGACTTCTATATCGAAGCGAGGCTATGAGTCAATTAGTGGAAACAATTAAAAGCGTGGCGGCTACGGATTTAACAATTTTAATTCAAGGGGAAAGCGGAACAGGAAAAGAACTTGTGGCTAGAGCCTTGCATAGATTGAGCAAAAGGAACAATAAACCTTTTGTGCCGGTTAATTGCGGAGCCTTGCCGGAAACATTATTCGAAAGCGAATTATTCGGACACGAAAAAGGAGCTTTTACAGGCGCGTTAGCGCGTAAACCCGGTCTGCTGGAATTTGCCGACCAAGGCACTTTCTTTTTGGATGAAATTACCGAGACTCCGGTATCTATTCAGGTAAAGCTTTTGAGAATGATTGAGGAAAGAAAAATAAGAAGACTCGGCGGTCAAATTGAACATGAACTCGATATAAGAATTATTTCAGCTACTAATCAAAATTTGGAGGAAGCGGTAATCAAAAACAGACTGAGGGAAGACCTTTTTTATAGATTGAGTTCTTTTACAATAAATATTCCTCCTCTCAGGGAAAGACGCGACGATATCCTTCCTATTTTTTATCTCTATCTCGGTAAAGTATGCCGCAAACACGGAACCGCGCTGAAAAACTTATCACAAAACGCAGAGGATATTCTGAGAAGCTACAATTGGCCCGGAAATGTGCGGGAGATTATCAATGTTGTGAATAAATTGTTCTATATTTGTCAGAAGCAAAATATTTACGAGGAAGACCTGCCCCTTCCGAACGTTTCCTCTAATAATTTAATATTTAAAGAAATAAGGGATTTACCCTATCGAAACGCTAAAGATAAATTGCTCGAAGCGTTTGAGATAGATTACATTAAACATAATATTTCAAAATATAACGGCAATATTTCTCTTACGGCGGATAAATGCGGTATGGACAGACGAACAATTCACAGGCTTATTCAGAAATTCGGAATAATTTTTAAAGATTAATTTGAGCATAATTTTATGTTTTATTTTTCTAACTTCATTTGTTACATTTCAGGGCTTTAAAATATATTTTACATTTGAATTTGAAAGGAAATCATAAATGGCTGATAAAAAAGATTATTTGAAAGAAGTTGTAAAGCACATTGACATAAAAGAACACAATGTTGTTCCGCTTGTAAACGCGATGGGAAGCATGGCGTTCTCGGCAAGGGATTTGAACCGCGCGGCGAAAATATTCGAAATGATGGTGAAAGACAACAACTGCACGGTTATACTTACTTTAGCCGGAAGTATTTTCAGCGCGGGATTAAAAAAAGTTGTATTTGATCTAATTGATAACAATATGGTTGACGCCGTTGTATCCACCGGAGCGGTTATGGTGGACCAGGATTTCTTCGAGGCGCTCGGCTTTAAGCATTATATCGGAACTCCAAATGTTGACGACAACGAAATGCGCGAACTGCATATTGACAGAATCTACGACACTTTCATTGACGAAGACGAGCTTCGAGTATGCGACGATACTACCGCGGCAATATTTGATAGTCTTGAACGCCGCCCTTATTCTTCACGCGAGCTGCTTTGGAATTTCGGTAAATACTTGGACGAAAACGGAGGTCCGAAAGTTGACGATTCCGTTATTTACGCGGCGTACAAAAAGAATGTTCCTTTATTCGTTCCCGCGTTCTCCGATTGTTCAGCCGGATTCGGGATTGTAATGCATCAGACTAAAAATCCGGACAATCGCCTTTCATTCGATTCAGGGAAAGATTTCCTCGAATTGACTCAAATTAAACTTAACAGCAAAGAGACAGGAATATTTATGATAGGCGGAGGAGTTCCGAAAAATTTTACGCAGGATATTGTTGTGGCGGCGGATATTCTGCATGAAGACGCGCCGATGCACAAGTACGCCGTACAGATAACGGTAGCGGACGTGCGCGACGGAGCGCTTTCATCCTCGACGCTTAAAGAAGCGAGTTCGTGGGGTAAAGTTGAAACCACATACGAACAGATGGTTTATGCCGAGGCTACTCTCGCCATGCCGCTGATTGCCGGATACGCTTATCACAAACGCGCTTGGGAAAATAGAACCCCGAAGGAATTTACTAAGATTTTTCGTAAATGAGATTTACTAAAATAAATCACCGAAATGTAAATTACTTTAAAAAACTGTTTTTTAACGACACAAACTTTGCCGATTTTAGTACCAAAATAATTGCACTTTATTTCTTAAAAAAAATCATTAAATTCCAGATGCTTTTATCGAATGTTTTTTAATGTAATAACAATTTATCACTGGAAATATTATGATGAAGAATGGGCTTCAATTCTCGATTGTTCTATTTATAATAATCGGAATACTTTCTTGTCAAGATGATTCTGTTAATCCGGCGCTTATTAAACCGAACATTAAAGTGATTTCTCCGCTCATGAATTCTGTTGTCTCTGATTTAGAAATCATTAAAGTGAAAGCGAGCGATAACAAAGGAATCATCAGGCTGGAAGTCTTTATTAATCACTCCTTGTATTTTGTTTCCGATTCGCAAAAATCTGTTTACGAATTTCAATGGAATACTGGCAATTATTCTGACGGCACACAAGTAATTATTAATGCCATTGCGTATGATATTGACGGAAATAAAGCGGAGTCGAAACCTGTAATTGTTAATATTTACAGATTTATGCCCATAAATCTTAACGCTTTAATAGAAAACGATTCTCTCATATCGTTAACTTGGCTCGATTATTCAAAGATTGAGGATGGCTTTATTGTTGAAGAAGCTATTAATGATTCCAATTTTACGGAGGTTGGAAGAGTAGATTCAAATGTCACGTCGTTTTCGCTTTTGGAGAATATCAATCTCTCAAACAATTATTATTTCCGGATACGAGCGTACAATAAAATTTCATACAGCAATTATACTCCGATCGTAAAAGCGGAAATTAATCTTCACCCACCTTTAAATATTAACGCTGAATTTCTATCGGACTCAATATTAACAGTAACATGGGAAGATAACAATTCTTTCGAGGATGGTTATATCATATACATTAACGATCGAGTAAGTAAATATGTCCCTAAAAATTCAACCTCGGTAGTAATAGATGATTTCTTTTTTACGTCTGTATTATATGAAATAAAAGTGAAATCATTCAGGGCAAGTTTCCATTCACTTTTTTCCGAGACTTTTTATTTGCGTTTTGTGCTGGACTCGCCGAACTTTCTAGAACTTACGGATAATGCGGCAAATAAAGTTAATTTAACATGGCAAAATAATTCCAAATACGATTGTAAATTCGTTATTGAACGAATGAAGATCAATGAGACTAACTATTCCGAAATAGGGACAACCGAAATAAATGTAAATCACTTTACCGATGATAATGTAGATACGCTTTACACTTATTTATATCAAGTGAAAGCTGTTACAAAATTCAACAGTTCCCGATCTTCC
>CAYNUJ010000141.1:3586-8341 GCA_964400095.1 uncultured Melioribacteraceae bacterium | reverse complement strand
ACCGCGAACGGAACGGCATAGCTTGTAAGCCTGTTGTAAAAGGGATTGTCGGTAGTTATAACGCCAAAGTTTGCCAAAATGGCGCTTAACGCCAAAATAATAATAATGGGAGAAACTTTCTGCGCGACGACATATTTATCCGCCAAATAAAGCGCAAGCGCAATTATCCCTGTGAAAATCACTAAAATCTGAAAAGGCTGATTGACCATAATTATTTCCTATTTAAGATGAAATGAATCTCCGATAAATTTAAACGCGTTCAGCAAACCGGTACGCCAGTAAGTCCAGCTATGCCTACCGTCGCGCACTCTAAATTCATGGGGAATGCCGAGTTTTGTCATTTTGATATGCAGTTCGGAATTGCCGATAGTCAGCCGGTCGTCGTCGCCGCAGTCGATATAATATTTGACGGTTTTTAATTTTTCTTTATTTAATTTATCAAGCAGGTAAAGCGGATGATTGGCGAGAAGCGTTTTAGTTAAGCGTTCTTTCCCTTTCAAACCTTTTCCGAAAATTACGCCTTCAACTTTATCCCATCTTTTTTGCGTGAAATTTATTATCTGCTCGTCGGTATAAACCGCCGCGCTTAAAGGCGCCGCCGCGGAAAAAAGTTCGGGATATTTAAATGCGTAATTCAAAGCCCCGTAACCGCCCATTGACAACCCGGATACGGCTCTGAATCTTTTCCGCTTTCTTATTCTATAGCGCGATTCGATGAAAGGAATAAATTCTTTGATGAAAAAATCTTCGTACTTTACCGAACCGTCGTAACTGTTTATATACCAGCTTAACCCCGCGTCGGGGGTAACGAGAATCATCGGGGGAATTTCCCTATTCGCGATCGCTTCGTCCGCTGTCATATTCGCTTCTCCATACTGCATCCAGCCTGCATCGTTGTCGGTGTAGCCGTGAAGCAGATATACAACGGGATAATACCTTTCCGATGTTCCGTAATCGAACGGAAGGTAGATTGTATATTTGACTTCCTTACCCAAAATTTCACTTTTTACGGTTAAGCCTTCTTCAACAACTCCGCGGGAAATCTGAGAAAAGCAGAGCACGGAAGAGAAAAATAAAATAAACAATGATTTCATAAACCATATTCCTTATAATATCAACTATGCAATTTATGAAATTCTCAAATAATTATTACTCTTTACTCGGACGGAATTGCGTCTAAAATAATTTTGCAGTTTCAATAATATAGTTTATCTTTACGTTTAATAGATATAAAAATCCGTATATAAGGTTCATAGAAAATTTGTAAGTTACATAAGCAATTGATGTAAGATCGTAATTCAATATCCATCTCTTTTCTACCCCCCTCAAGTTGGAATTTGTTTAGAATTAGTTGTTTTATTACCTCGTCAGTCAATTTCTTGTGTACTCTTAATTTTATTAAAAGGGGTTTATCCCGAATAAGGTAACATCAATAAATAATAGGAGTATCTGAGATGTCAGAACGCAAAACAGGAACTGTAAAGTGGTTTAACAGTTCCAAAGGTTATGGATTCATTAAACAAGAAGATGGCGAAGACGTATTCGTTCATTTTCAGTCCATTCAAGCCGATGGCTTCAAAACCTTAGAAGAAGGTCAGACCGTTGAATTTTCAGTTGTTGACGGTAAAAAAGGACCTCAAGCTGACGAAGTAAAAGTAATTGAGTAAATAAGAATATTACAGATAGTTTGCTTTTATTTTCATCCCCCCCGTTCGTTTTTCGTCCGGGGGTTTTTTATATTTATTTCAATGTTTTGAAAGAACTTTTAAATGAATTTTCATCCGAATAAAATTAAAATATTAATTCCTCCTATTCTCTTTGCTCTCGCAAGTCTCTTTTTTTTAAATGATTCTTTTCCTGTAAACGGAAGCGATGAAGAAAAAGACGCCGCTGTTAAAGTATATTCCGAAGCCCGTAAATATAAATTTAATGAGAATATAATTTTTAAAGACCACTCAGGTAATTTAACCGCGGACAAATTACAAAAAATCGGAGCTAAATTTATGTCCGCATTCGATAGTTTAAATAGTTTTTATAACGGCGGCTTAAAACTCGATAAGATAAACATTCACGTTTATAAATCCTTCGAACAGAAAGGATTAAGCATAAACAACACGGATATTATTTCATATTCGGGCAATTCCATCTACATCGTAATCAACGACGATTTCAGCGGCGTAAAATCCACGGCGTTCTTAGAAACGGTTTTATTGAACAATTTCGGGGAACCCTCCTCCCGGTTTATTTCCGGAGGCATTGCGGCATACTTCGGAAAAGACGGCGGCGCTGCGGAATTGAATAAAACCGCCGCGAGAATTATTAAAGCGGACGCCGTTCCAAGTCTGCAGTTTCTGCTGGACGACAATTCGCGTAAATACGAATCGAATTTTTCCATCGAAGCTCTCTCGCTGAATTTCGCTCAATTCATCCTTAAAAATTACGGCGGCGGATATTTGAAAAATTTATACGGAAACCGTAAAAACGCCGCGTCGGCAGATAAACTAAACAGAGAATGGAAAGAATACCAAAGAAATTTCGCAGAGAATATTCCAATAGAAAGAAAAATTTTCCCCGCTATTCCTAAATTTTTGAAAGGCTTCTGCTTCGCGCACGAAGGATATCAAATTCACAACGGATATCTATCCAACAGCGCGATTGAATCTCTGGAAAAACTTAAAGAGCTTGGCACAAATACAATTACTATTACGCCGTTTACCGGAATGAGGAATCCGAAACGTCTGGCGCCTTTCAGAATTTGGCGCAGCGCCGGAAGCGAAAACGACGAATCCGTTATGTTCGCCGCGAAGGAAGCGTCTAAACTCGGAATTTCGGTAATGCTCAAACCTCATATTTATATTCACGGAAGCTGGCCCGGCGCAATTGAATTCCAAACCCGAAAAGAATGGAATGAGTTTTTCGATTATTATTTCAAGTGGATTAAACATTACGCTCTTCTCGCGCAAAAATCGGGAATTCCTATTTTTGTAATCGGAAATGAATTGAGCGTTTCCACTCTTAAATTCCCAGGCAAATGGCGCGGGATGATTAAAAAAATACGCGCTGTGTACGACGGAAAAATAACCTACGGAGCAAATTGGGGTAAGGAAACCGAATTAATTGAGTTTTGGGATGATCTTGATTTTATCGGCGTTAGTCAGTATTACCCGGTATCCAAAGATTCCTCCGCTTCCGATAAAAAACTCCGGCAGGGAATTACGCGAATTTTCGGCAAGTTAAAATCACTCGGAAATAAATTCAATAAACGAGTAATTTTCACCGAAATGGGTTACAGAAGTTCTCAATATCCGTGGATGTCTTCTTACGAGCCGGAAGACGACAGAAAGAAAATAAATTTTGAGAGCCAGAAAAGAATTTATTCGCTGATACTCGACGGCATTGAAAAAGAAAGATGGCTTAAGGGTTTTTATATTTGGAAATGGCCCAGCTATCTTGAATACAATGTAAACCAGAATTACGACGCTTATACACCTATGAACAAACCGGCGGAGGATGTAATCGCGGAATTATTCTCGCGAATTAAAAACTAATGTATTCGTTCGAAGATGAAAAATATATAAAACGCTGCTTCGAGCTTGCCGCGAAAGGCGGAAGCGGCGTAAGCCCAAACCCCAGGGTGGGCGCTGTTATTGTAAAAAACGGTAAAATAATAGGGGAAGGATTTCACCAATATTCCGGAGGTCCGCACGCAGAAGTTAACGCGTTTGATAATTGCACAAGCGATACTGTCGGGGCTGAATTGTACGTCAATTTAGAACCATGCTCGCACACGGATAAAAAAACTCCCCCATGCGCCCCGTTAATAATCGGCAAAAATATTTCCCGGCTTATAATATCCAACACCGACCCGAATCCTAAAGTGAACGGCAAAGGAGTTGACATGATTCGTAATTCGGGCATTCGGGTTACAACCGGAATTTTAGAAGATGACGGGAAAGAATTAAATAAATTCTTCTTTAAATATATAAAATCACAAACTCCTTATGTTACGCTTAAAATCGCCTCCTCGGCAGACGGGTTTATTACAAAGAAAAAAGGAATTCAAACTTGGATAACCGGGCTAAAAGCAAAACAATTTGTTCATTCTTTAAGAGCCGAATACGACGCTCTGCTTATAGGCGCGGGAACCGTCAATATTGACAACCCTCTACTGAACGTCCGCGAAATTAAGGGGAGGAATCCCGTTAGAATAATCCTCGATTCCAAGCTATCGGTTAACCCGAAATCGAAAATTTTCCTCACGGCAAATAAACAAAGGACAATTTTATTTACCGGCGGCAATTCGGATGAAAATATCTGCAGGTTATTAGAGAATTCGGGAGTGAAAGTAATTAAGATGCAGGTTAATAAACAAGGTTTGCTGGATATAGAAGAGGTTCTCAGGATATTGGGCGGAATGAAGCTATCTTCACTTTTAGTTGAAGGCGGAGCTGATATATTTTCTCAATTCGTTCAAAAGAAACTTGCCGACGAAATAATATGGATAAAATCGCCAATATATTTTAATGAAGGGATTCCCGCTCTCAAAATAAATTTGGACGATTCCCTCATTAAAGATATTCTTCCACTGGATAAAGATAAAGCGTTTATGTATAAATTTAGGATTAACGTATAGTTAAGCATTTAAAGGTTTATTATATTTGGAACAATGTTTACAGGGATAATTGAAGAAATAGGGACGGTGGAAAAAATCTCGCCGCTTTCCGGCGGAAGGAAGCTTTTTATTAATTCCGCCAA
>CAYNUJ010000141.1:0-3486 GCA_964400095.1 uncultured Melioribacteraceae bacterium | reverse complement strand
AAACTTCTGAAAATTAATCGTCATGGGGATTCGTATTTAATTGATTTCAGCGCTCCGGATAATTTATTGAAATATATGATTGCCGAAGGCTCTATATGCGTCAATGGAATCAGTTTAACAATTGCCCGTTTAAACGGGGCGGTATTTACAATTTCAGTAATTCCCCATACATGGGAAAATACTACTTTTAAATATTTAAAGAGCGGCGCGGGAGTAAATTTGGAAGCGGACGTTATAGCAAAATACGTGGAAAAACTATTAACATATAATAAATCTGAATTATCGGTCGAAAGACTGAAGGAAGAAGGATTCTAAAGTGAACGAAAAAACATTTAATACAATTGAAGAAGCTCTTGAAGAAATTAAGCTTGGCAGAATGATTATTGTTGTTGACGACGAAGACCGCGAAAACGAAGGCGATTTAGTGATGGCTGCGGAGTTAACCCGCCCGGAAGACGTTAATTTTATGACTAAAGAAGGCAGGGGATTAATTTGCGTCGCGATTACTCAAAACCACGCAAATCAGTTGGATTTGGATTTAATGGTCAACGCTAACACAGCAATGCATAATACCAACTTTACCGTTTCGGTAGATTATAAGCACGGTACCACAACCGGAATATCGGCATTCGACCGCGCTGCAACAATTCGCGCTTTAACATACGCATCGAGCAAGCCTGAAGACTTTGCACGTCCAGGGCACATTTTTCCGTTAATCGGTAAAAACGGAGGGGTTCTCAAAAGAACCGGTCACACTGAAGCGGCAATAGATTTAGCAAGATTATCCGGGCTAAAACCATCGGGTGTAATTTGCGAAATAATGAACGAGGACGGTTCAATGGCGAGGGTTCCTCAATTAAAATTATTCGCCGACAAATTTAATCTGAAGATGATCACGATTGCGGATTTAATTGAATTCCGGAGAAGAAGCGAAAAGTTAGTTAGGAAAAAAGTAGTAGTTGATATGCCGACTAAATACGGCGAATTCAAACTACATCTTTACGAAAATCTTTTAGACCCGAACGATAACCCGATCGCACTGGTAAAAGGCGACATTTCCGGGGAGGAACCGGTACTCGTGCGGGTTCATTCCGAGTGCCTAACGGGAGATATTTTCGGTTCCCTCCGCTGCGATTGCGGAGATCAATTATTATCGTCCCTCAAAATAATCGAAGATTCCGGCAGAGGCGTTCTCCTTTATATGCGGCAGGAAGGACGCGGAATCGGATTGGCAAACAAACTACTCGCCTATGCGCTTCAGGAAGAAGGCAAAGACACCGTAGAAGCGAATGAAGAACTCGGATTTAAAGCGGACTTGCGAGATTACGGAATCGGAGGTCAGATATTAAAAGACTTGGGTTTGAGAAACATTAAACTTCTAACTAATAATCCCAAAAAAATAATCGGATTAAAAGGTTATGATCTCAATATTGTAGAACGATTGCCGATTGAGATTTCACCAAACGAAAAGAATGAAAAGTATTTGAAAACAAAAAAAGAAAAACTGGGACATATAATTTTAAATGATATTTTAAAAACAAATTGAGAATGAAATGGCAATAGTATATCAGGGCAGTTTAAGCGCCGAAGGCAGAAAATTTGCGATAGTCGTAAGCAGATTTAACGAGTTCATTTCCAATAAACTTTTATCCGGGGCGATTGACTGCATTGAAAGACACGAGGGAAATTCCGACGACATTCATGTTATATGGGTGCCTGGTTCGTTCGAGATACCTCTTACGGCGAAAAAGCTTGCCGAAAAAAAAGAATACGACGCGGTAATTTGTTTGGGGGCGGTAATCCGCGGCGCTACGCCGCACTTTGAATACGTCGCCTCTGAAGTATCCAAGGGTATAGCAAACGCCGGAATGGAAACCGGAACGCCTGTAATATTCGGAGTGATCACTTCCGATTCTATTGAACAGGCAATTGAGCGAGCCGGAACAAAATCCGGCAATAAAGGATGGGACGCGGCATTAAGCGCAATTGAAATGATAGATTTATTCGAAAAGATTTAATCTGTCGAATTATTGATTCTATTAAAATGAAGTCCTAAAAAAATTAAATGACGATAAAGCTCGTTTAACCCAAATTAGGCGAAGGAGAAAACTAATGTTTTTCTGAGTTTCTCAATAGGACGCCCAAGCTGTTAATCTTTATTCCGATCATTCTTACAACCTAATTGAACCGCTCCGCGGTTCCTCATGATTTTTACTTTTTTCACTCTACGGACTGGCGTCCGCAGTTATTGTAAATTGAAGCGCTTCGCGCTTCTTTTATTTACACAATTCATTGAGATAAAACGCTATTCCGGTTTTGCAAGTTTCACGAAGTATGATACATTTACGAAATCATGACCGTGTGAATCCTTTGTGCTAAGGAATTAAATGCTATACAACTTTAGACTTTAACGATATCTCAGTCTCCGACTGCGAAGGCAGTCTTTTGACTATTTGCTTTCTTGACTTCTCTTCTTGATTTTCCAAACTCCAGCGACTGCGGAGCAGTCAAATTTACAATAGCCCCGAACGCAGTTCGGGGAACTTGAGAAAAGGAAAAAAGTACTACTGCGAAGCAGTTGAATTACAATCCGGAAATCCTACTTTTTACTATTGGACAATTCGCTTTATTGGAAGACACATACCTTAAATTATTTTATTTGTCCTATCATACCAAATACTTCTCATCATATTTTACTCCTAATTCTTCCAATATTCTCTTAAATTCTTCGATAAATGTTTCCCTTTTATGATGTCCTTTTTGATTTTTTATATATCTAATTAATTTTTCCTTTGCATCTATCGAATATGTGAACGCTCCGTATCCTATCTGCCAGCCTCTAAATTTCGGAAAAAGATTCTTTTCCTTTATCATTAGTGAACTTGATACTTTTACATCTTTAATTAAATCGGCTAAAGCTATTGTTGGATGTAAATGAGTCAAAATATGGATATGATCATCAACCCCGTTTATTCGGTATAGATAAGATTTGTTGTTTTTTATTACACCCCACATATAATTAAAAAGTTCATGGCGTTTTTCTTCGATAAGTACTTTTTCTCTGTTTTTTGTTGAGAATATAATTTGATAAAGTATCTGTGTGTAGCTCGACATTTCAATCTCCTTTTATTCTACGCAAAAATAATAATTTTTGTAACCTAATTGAACCGCATTGCGGTTCCGATGATTTTAGCTTTGTCCTTTCTACGGACTGGCGTCCGCAGTTATTGTAAATTGAAGCGCTTCGCGCTTCCGGTTTCGCATAATTCACCGAAGTATTCTGGACTTCAGTCTTCGCTCAATTCACCAAGATAAACTGCGCTTACGGCTTCAAAAACTTCACAGAGGTATGATGCGATAGCGCGATCTATGCGGAATAAATATTTTGCGTAATGGAACTAAATGGGAAACAATTTAATGTATTAACGATATTCCAATCTCCGACTGCGAAGGCAGTCGAACTTACAATAACCCCGAACGAAGTTC
>CAYNUJ010000140.1:0-8352 GCA_964400095.1 uncultured Melioribacteraceae bacterium | reverse complement strand
GAGTGGAGGTGGCGGGAGTCGAACCCGCGTCCGAAATTACCGTCCAGAGAACTTCTACACACATAGTTTACCTTTTAAGTCTCGTTAAGTCAACTCCGGCAAACAAGATTTAACTTAACCAGCCCGATAAAAAGTTCGCTTTGCCTACTCAGGCGCTCGGCTCGGCTATCGCATCAAACGGCGTTCTTCCTTATCCCGATGCGAAAAGATAAGGAGAACGGCTGCGTTTATTTACGCAGCGAGGGCGTAATTATATTCGCCAGTTATTATTTTTCCGCCGTTTTACGTGTCTGCGGTAACACGGTGCGCAGTTCAAAGAACTTAGTAACCCCGTCGAAACCAATTTCACCCCCAAATATGGCGGTTATTATAGATTTTTAGGAGCGCTAATTTACAATCTTTATACTTTCCAATCAACTTCCGGGGTTCCCGAAATAAAATTTTCGTAGCGGGCAAGAATGAATAAATAATCGGAAAGACGATTTAAATAGACTTTAACTTGCTCGTTAATTTCTTCGCTGGAGGTCAAAGCGATAAGCCGTCGTTCGGCTCTGCGGCAGACCGTTCTCGCGAAATGAAGATAAGAAGCCGCTTTACTTCCGCCCGGAAGAATGAAATTTTTCAAATCCGGAACAATTGCGTCAATTCTATCAATTTCACCTTCCATTTCACGAACCATTATTTCGTCGGTTCGAACAATTTTGGAAGAATTTATTTTGTCCGAAGGCGTCGCTAAATCAGCGCCGACTTTAAATAAATCATTCTGCAATTGTGAAATTAAATTTTTGATTTCATCGGAATCGGCAAAAGAGTATGCAAGACCGAGAATCGCGTTCAGTTCATCAATCGTTCCGTAAGTCTCTATTCTTAGGTCATCTTTACTTACCCTCCTGCCGCCGAATAAAGACGTTTCGCCTCCGTCGCCCGTTTTTGTATAAATTTTCATAACTTAATCGGCAAATTTTCCAATTTAACCGGAATCTCTCCGGCGTATAAATTATCGTCACTGCCGTTATTTAAAATTTTTTGTTTTACCGGTCCAATGCCAATCCATTCGTTCAATATTTTGGAATGGACACAACTTGTAATAATCCCGGCATATTCTTTATTAGCATCCAATAATTCAATTGGGAACTCGGTGCATCCTCCTTTCAGGCAGAATCCTTTAAATTCCCTTCGACCCGCAGGATAAGTATCCAATCGGGCGATAACTTCCTGACCAATATAACATCCTTTGGTAAAACTTATATCGCCGATAAGATTTACATCATACGGATTAAAATCATCGTTTATTTCGTTAGGACATAACGGTATGCCTCTTTCCACCCGGAAAGTTTCGAAGGCATCGTACCCGGCAAAACAGACATCAAAAACAGAATGGCTTTCTCTAATGAATTTATAGAAATGAGTTAAGGAATTCGGATGTATTAAAATAGAGAAAATATCGATTGAATTTACGCAATCTTTAATAAGTATAGAATCTATTCCTTGAATAGTGTCAATTACAATTCCCTTTTTCTCAAATTCCTTTTTCTTATCTCCGTAAAGAAGCGTTATAAATGATTCGGCTTGCGGACCGTAAACCTTTGCCAGAAGATATTGGTCGGAAACATCCTCAACCGTTATATCTTCCATTATGATGTATCTCTCAATCCAGTTTCTTAATTTTTCCCGGTACTCAAAATTTGAAACTAACAGGTAATCCGAACCAAAATTCAACAGCGACGTTCTATCGATAATTCTACCTTTATCGTTAAGAAATAAAGTGGAAATATAACTGTCGTCCTCAACCGAGTTAATATCATTGGAAGAAATCCGGTGCAAATAATCCTTACAATCCTTTCCGGTAATACGGTGAACCGCGACGGCATCAACCGTAATACCCGCTCCGTGATTGAGTAAATCGTATTCCCTCTCACTCGAAGTATAGGACAGAATCATTCCATCGGCGCTAAAAACAATATCCGAGAAAATTTCATTCAGCGAATTTCTTAAATTATTATTATCTCCGTTATTTACATACATCTCATAATCCTTAATATTTACGCCACCATCTACGGCTTACATCGGTTACATAAAGTTGTTTTTTCTCGCTCCAGTAAAACGGTATTGAATCAATCATCCTCACATAGTCGATAGTATCCACAAACCTATATTCATAATAATCGGGATATTTATCATTATTCACATTCGCTATTGTTCTCTTATATGCTATCCCCTCGTATGTTTCCATTAAATGAGGTTTACTCTTTATCCCGTCAATCAAAAAATAGTTGAAATTTCTATGTCCGGAAATTATACCCGCCTCAAAATTAAGTTCAATGTAAATAATATTTTTTGCTTTCCATTTTTTCACTTTCATCGAATTGAAACCGCCGTGAATAGGAACTTCCGCTTCCCAAAGCGTTTCGAATTTGTTATCCTTACATTCGAAAGCCGTGAGAAAAATGAACGCAGTACCCAATTTTGTAGAGTCCAAATTAATAAAACTGGATTCGTACCCTACAATATTTTTAGTTTCTATTTTACGTTCGCTTTCTTTGGACTTTGCAATTACCGCAAAAAGATAATGCCCGCCTTTATTATAATCTACAAGCGCAGGTTTAGGAAGCGAGTAAGTGAATGTTTTATCAAATTCTACTAAAAAAGTACCTTTCGGATAATTATCAATGATATATTCTTTAAGAGAAATCGCATCGCAAGGTCTTCTGTTTTTGTTTTGTTCTTTTTGAACTTTAAGATTATACTCGCGTATCTGTGTTTCTTTTGAATCGGAAGTTTCAGGTCTATCCCCTTCGGTTCCTCCGCTGCCGGAATCGCCGCAATAATACAGCCCCAGCAGCAAGCCGAATATTAATATTTTCTTTAAGTAATTCATCCCCACCTCCACATAGAAATTATTTACTCATACTTAGCAAATTCTTCAAAGAAATAAACAGAACTGTAAATTCCTTTTTCGAATGAGTCCAAACTAAAATGTTCGTTAGGAGAATGTATATCGTCTGTATCAAGCCCTAATCCCATAAGAACCACGGGAGCTTTAAGATGTTTAACAAACTCAACCACAATAGGAATAGAACCGCCTTCTCTGGTAAATACCGTTTTTTTGCCGAAAGCTTTAGCAACTGCCTTTGAAGCCGCTTCTATCGCTTTATCTTCGAGAGGAATAGCAACGGGCAAGCCCCCGTGCATTTCTTTTACATTAACATTCACACTCTTCGGCGTAATACTTTTAATATACTTTGTAAATTCTTTTGCCACTTGTTTCGGAGTTTGATTCGGGACTAAACGCATACTGATTTTTGCCGAAGCTTTTGAAGGAAGAACAGTTTTTGCTCCCTCGCCCGTGTAACCGCCGATAATACCGTTACAATCTAAAGTAGGTCTCGCCCAAAGGCGTTCCAGCGTGGTGAATCCCTTTTCCCCTTGAAGTTCTTTCAATTTCAACTCTTTAGCAAGCGCTCTGTCGGAAAATTTGAGGGTTTTGATATTCTCTTTTTCTTTTTTTGTCAATTTTACAACGTCTTTATAAAAATTAGGTATCTTAATTTTTCCGTTCGCGTCATGAAGTTTTGCTATTATTTTTGCCAATTCGTTAATCGGGTTAGCTACTCCCCCGCCAAAACTTCCCGAATGAAGGTCTCTATTCGGTCCGGTAATTTCCACTTCAATATAACATAAACCGCGCAAACCGTAATTAATAGTCGGGATACCCGACGCAAATAAACTCGTATCCGATATTAGAACCGCATCGCAGCTTAATAATTTTTTATTGATTTTCAGAAATTCCTCTAAATTTGAACTGCCAACTTCCTCTTCCCCCTCGATCAGGAATTTAATATTGACGGGAAGTTTGCCTACAGTTTTATAATAAGCTTCCACACTTTTGATATGAACAAAATTTTGACCTTTATTATCGTTGGCTCCCCTTGCGTAAATATTACCGTTTTTTATAACCGGTTCGAACGGAGGACTGTCCCATAATTCAATGGGGTCCACAGGCTGAACGTCGTAGTGACCGTAAACGAGAACAGTGGGTTTTTTAGGCGAGCTTATCCATTCTCCGTAAACTATTGGATGACCTTTTGTTTTATAAATTTTAACCTTTTTTACACCGGCTTCTTTTAGCCGCTCAACAACAAACTTAGCGCAAGTCTTCATACTATCTTTGTACTCCGCATCCGTACTTACACTTGGAATACGCAAATACTCTTTCAACTGCTCAACATAGTTATCCTTATTTTCGGCAATATAATCTACAACTTGTTTCATTAACTCCTCTAATTCTCTAATCAATAAAATGTAAATAATAATAACTTTCTTTAAATTAGTTATGTAAGATAATAAATCTTAATCTATCTTAACAATAAGACTGTTGAACAAAATAAAAATAGATGCTAATCCACAAATATATATTAAAGAACCACGCGCTTCCCTTTATTTTTGCGGCTTTTACGTTAATTTCCGTTTTCCTTCTTCAATTTCTGATGAAATTTGCGGACAGGCTCGTTGGCAAAGGATTGGGCGCATGGATTATTGTTAAACTCATATCCTATAATTTAGCGTGGATGGTTGTGCTGGTTGTTCCAATGGCGGCGCTTGTTTCCACTTTAATGGCGTTCGGAGCTATGGCTCAAAACAACGAAGTGGCGGTAATGAAATCCGCCGGCGTAAGTTTATATAAAATGATGTTAGCGCCTTTTCTAGCGTCTATGTTAATCTGCTACGCATTAATTCAATTCAACAACTATGTTTACCCGAACGCGAATCACGCCGCGAGAATTTTGCTTCAGGATATCTCAAAGAAAAAGCCTACGCTTTCATTAGTTCCGGGCGTTTTTTCAAACGATGTAAAGAACCATTCAATATTAGCGAGGGGTGTTGACCCGGTATCGAACAAATTAGAACTATTAACAATTTACGATTATACCGACCCGCTCAAACTCAATATAATTACCGCCGAAAGGGGAAATATCTATTTTTCCAAAGACAGACAAAAACTGATAATGGATTTATATGACGGCGAAATTCATCAGACTGAAAAAAGGAAAAAACAATCCTATCGAAAAATGACATTCAAGAAACACCGGCTCGCGATGAATGCGGAAAATTTTTCTTTCCAGCAAAGCTCGTTAAATCAACAGCGCGGGGATAGAGAACTGGGCGCTCCTCAGATGTTCATTATTGTCGATAGCCTGAAAAAAATCCGTTCAAAACTGCTTGCCAATTTCGCTAAAAGCAGGGATCGCCTTTTTTCGTGGCAGAACAGAGCTTTAAACAGAGAATTCCGGCGGCGTCTTACAGATACTTCTCTCGTTTACGTAAGAGTTAGGAATCAACTGAACATAGCCAAAAGCGGCATCAGGTCGGATTTAACAAGTTTGGATTTCAACCTTAAAGAAACAAATAGATATTGGGTGGAAATACACAAGAAATACGCGCTTCCCGTAGCGTGTATTGTGTTTATTTTAATAGGCGCTCCGCTGGGAACAATGACGCGTAAGGGAGGTTTCGGAATGGCAGCCGCCGTCAGTTTGATTTTTTTCTTAATCTATTGGGCTTTTCTTATCGGCGGAGAAAAATTTTCCGATCGGGGATTGCTCTCCCCTTTCTGGGGAATTTGGAGCGCGAATATTCTGCTCGGCATACTGGGAGCTATACTTACCGTAAGGGCGGCTAAAGAACGAATTGCTCTTAATTTTGACTTCATTCAGAAACTGACGCCTAAATCATGGAGAAATGGAACTGAAGAAAATTGATAAATATCTGATCCGGCAGTTTATACAAACCACTTTATTCGGATTGATCGCATTTATTTTTATTTTTGTTATTATCGATTTGATGGAACACATGGACGATTTTATCGATCAGAATGTTCCCACTCAAATTATTGTTGAGTATTATATTGTTTTTGTGCCTGAAATTATCCGTTTGATGCTTCCGGTTGCCGTTCTGCTGTCGGGATTATTTACCACAGGAAAAATGAGCAATCAAAATGAAATAACGGCAATGAAATCGAGCGGAATAAGTCTTTACCGCTATATTGCTCCGTTTCTGATTACCGGTTTGCTTTTCAGCGCGTTCGCCATTTTTTTCGGAGGGTACATAGTTCCTTCAGCCAATAAACATAAAGTAAAATTAGAGCGGGAGTATTTACGGACAAACATCTATTATTCCGGCAGTAAAATTCATTTTCAAGACTCTCAGACCCGAATAGTAACAATATCATATTTTGACGCATCGTCGGAAAGGGCAAACGATATCAGCATCCAGGAATTTGAAAAGACCGATCCGACCAAAATGATTTCCCGTATAGACGCGGACAAAATGAAATACGATTCTTCCAAATCCACTTGGGAGCTTAAAAATGTTAATAAGCGAGTGTTCATCAACAATAAAGTAAAACTCACAAAGTTAAAGGAATTATCAATCTCAGATTTAAGCTTTAAACCGGAAGATATACTCAAAAAACAGAGAAGACCGGAAGAACTTACATTGACCGAATTAAAAGATTACGCCGTTGAACAGAAACGAACAGGCAATGACCCAACAAGAATTGAAATCGAATATCATTCCAGAATAGCTTTCGCTTTTGCGGCTTTCATTGTTATTCTCTTTGGCGTGCCTTTGTCTGTTAACAAGCGAAAAGGAGGTCTGGCAATTCAATTCGGTTTAAGTTTACTGATTACTTTTATCTATTTGGTATGTATGAAAATTTTCCAAGCGTTCGGCAAGAATGGGGTTTTGGATCCCATTCTTACCGCTTGGTCTGCAAATATATTATTTTTTATTGCCGCTTTAGCAAATTTAATTAGAGTAAGGAAATAATTAAAATTTCCATCTCGAAGCTAAAGCTATTCCAACTTTCTTAGCGCTGTTACCGCCTATAAGACTCTGCAAATCGGATGTGGCTAAGTCGATATCCAAGAATCCGGTGTCGAAGCCGAAGCCGAAGCCCCAATTAAATCCGTCAGCGCCTCCGAAAGACCATCCGGAACGTATTGGGAACCATCCCGCGGGGCGCCATTCAAATCCTAATGAAAACCGTGGAGTAGTTGAATTTCCCGGTTCATTGTTAAATCCCTGGTTCAAATCCGCTACAACAAGCATCTCTCCGGGGAAAGCGCCGTCAAGAAATTTGTCCAGCCTAAACGAAGCTCCCAATCTTAACGCGCCGGGCAGGCTTGTAGAAAAACTATTTCCGAACGCTCCGTTCCCTTTTAACTGATTTGAAAGCGAATCAAGCTGTGTTGAGTCGGGTTTTGATAATGTGAAAGAACCTTTGGAGGTATAACTCACATTTTGACCGTCCCATTTAATGGTTCCGATATCGGTAAGAGCAAACCCAAACGACCAAATATCGTCGAGTTCGGCTGCAAATCCGATGTCAAAACCAAATCCGCTGCCGGCGGGAGAGGGAAATGCGCCGATATTTTGAACGGGCGTTCCCGTGCTGTCGAAATCCCATTCTATCCCATAATCCGGTGAAACGCCTAGATTAATCTGAGAATCGCTATTCAGTACAATGCTATGATCATTTTGCGTTAGTAATGAAGCGTTAAAATGATCTATTGTAGCATAGCCGTAACCTTGAACTAATTTCAGATTAATACCCGCTGTAACTTTACGGAAAAAGTCGGGTACAAATTCAGTTATGTCTCTTGCATAGCTCAAATTAAAATTTCTGGTGTAAGAAGCCGTAAGAGCCAGATCGTTAAATTCATATGTTTTACCTACTTCGTTCCCGAAAAGACCGAATTCCAGCAAACTGGAAGGGACCGAAAAATTCAAGCCAAACCGGTCTTGAATAGCAAAACCGAAAGCCCCTATATCATCTCCGGCATTGTACGTAAAAGATATTAAGTTGATATTGAAACTTGTCCGTACTTCCGAACCGTTGGAAAACAGTCCTAAGAAATCCTGCTTGTCCTGATCGGTTAGCAGTCTTCCAACTGTTTTACCGTTTTCCTGAACTCCTCCGAAGAAATAGTTGAACTTTTCAATATTAATAAAATCATTACCCACGCCGAAATTGAAATTAGGCAGTGGAAAACCCAAAGACAATTCAAAATCGTTTTCGGCAGGCATAGCAAGGTTTGCCGGGTTAATGCCAAATGTAAAAACTCCGCGCGAATTTGCAGTATATGTTTTACCCATCGCAGTCGCTCTTGCGTCAACTAATCCGCTTGAACCACCGCCTTGGGCATAGAGTACTGTTGCCGCGAAGAGAAAAAGAACTATATTTTTAATCGTTTTCATCTCGATCTCCTTTAATTATTTACTCTATAACCAACAGTTCCGTATAGCTTAACCGATATTTTATCGGTATTCCGGAATTTAACCGGTTTAGCT
>CAYNUJ010000139.1:0-8362 GCA_964400095.1 uncultured Melioribacteraceae bacterium | reverse complement strand
TCTAACCTTATTACGGACAACCGTAACAGATTTATAAATTCTTTCTTCGGCGCGTTTCAATTGTGATTTTTTATCTGTAAAGAGTTCGGCTATTATTTCTCCCTTCTTTACTCGGTCGCCTATTTTTTTGTGAAAAATTATCCCGGCTTTCGGATCTATAATATCGTCTTTTGTTTTTCTCCCCGCTCCTAATTCTAAAGCGGCTACGCCAATTTCGTACGTATCCATAGACGAAATGAAACCGTTTCGGTTCGCGCTTAATTTTAAACTAAATTTTGATTTAGGGTAAATTGAAGGATCGTCCAAAACGCTCACATCTCCGCCTTGAAGTTTAACTATTTCTTTGAATTTATCATAAGCTTTTCCGTTTGCTATTAATTCTTTGGAAATCATCTTTCCTTCCTCAATTGATTTGGCTTTTCCGCCGAGAAAAATCATTGCTCCCGAAAGTGTGACGGAAAGTTCCGCTAAGTCGTTGTAAACATTTCCTTTAAGTGTTTCAATGCTTTCGTAAACTTCCAGCCAGTTTCCTATGTAATTGCCCAGCGGCTGATTCATATCTGTTATAAATCCGATTACTTTTTTATTGAATGATTTAGCTGTGTTTATAAGAGAGTCCGCTAATTTTTTTGCGTCGGAAGTTTTCCGCATAAACGCGCCGCTTCCGGTTTTTACGTCGAGAACCAATCCGTCTATTCCTTCGGCGAGTTTTTTGCTCATAATGCTTGCCGTTATTAATGGAATTGATTCTATGGTGGCTGTAACGTCTCGCAGCGCATAAATCAATTTATCCGCGGGCGCGATGTTTTTAGTTTGACCAATAAGCACGGCTCCGCTTTTATTTAATACACGCTTGTACGCGGTAATATTCAAATCGGTTCTAAATCCCGGAATAGATTCCAATTTATCGAGAGTTCCGCCGGTGTGTCCCAAGCCTCTGCCGGAAATCATCGGAACGTTTACTCCCGCGGCGGCGGCAATCGGAGCGAGAATTAAAGATGTTTTATCTCCCACTCCGCCTGTCGAATGTTTATCGACCTTTTTTCCTTTTATCGACGATAAATCGATAACCCTGCCGCTGTGAAGCATTGCCTCGGTTAAAAAGGAAGTTTCCTTTTTAGAAAATCCGTTTAAGTAACCCGCCATTAAAAAAGCGGAAAATTGATAATCCGGAATTTTGCCTTTTGTATAATCATTAATTAGAAGTTTTATTTCTTCGGAGTTTAATTCTTCCTTGTTTCTTTTCTTTCTAATCAACTCAACGGTATTCATATTGTCTTCTCCACAGTAATAAAAATGACTTTGATTGAAAATATATCCTATTTTAGATATTATTCAAATTGTAATAAACATTATTATTCATTATTCACGAGGCACAAATATGTTTGACGACAATTATCAGTTCACCGTTGTGGAAAGATTTTTGAGATATGTGAAATACGATACGCAATCCGACGAAGACGTGGAAACATGTCCGAGCACAGAAAAGCAGAAAGTTCTTTCAAAAGATTTGGTTGAAGAGCTAAAATCGATTGGATTGGAAGACGCGCATATGGATGAAAACGGATATGTAATGGCTACGCTTCCTGCGAACACAGATAAAGACGTTCCCGTAATCGGTTTTATTTCTCATGTGGATACATCCCCGGCGGTAACGGGCGAGAATGTTAATCCGCAAATTCAAAAAAATTATCAAGGCGGCGATATTACTTTAACCAACGGCGTTGTTATTTCTGCCGAGAAGAATCCCGAATTGAAAGATATGATTGGATTCGACATAATCACCACCGACGGCAGCACGCTTCTCGGCGCGGACGATAAAGCGGGAATCGCTGAAATAATGGACGCTGTAAATTATCTTGTAAATCACCCGGAAATTAAACACGGAACGGTTAAAATAGGATTTACTCCCGACGAAGAAATAGGGCGGGGCGCGGATAAATTCGACGTTCAAAAATTCGGAGCGAAGTACGCTTATACAATCGACGGTTCTACAAGAGGAGAAGTGGAAACGGAAACATTCAGCGCGGACGCGGTAGTGATAAAATTTAAAGGCATAAACGTTCATCCCGGTTACGCAAAAGGCAAACTTGTAAACGCAATGAAAGTAGCCGCGTATTTTATCGAATCGCTGCCGAAAGATACCCTGTCGCCGGAAACCACAGATGGACGCGATGGATATGTTCACCCCGTTTCTCTTAACGGCAACGAAGAACTTACGGTTGTTAAATTCATTATCCGAGATTTTATTACAGCCAAACTGCAAGATTACGAAGAAATATTAAAAGATCTCTGCGAGAAAGCGGCTGCGGCTTTCCCCGGATCGGAATATGAGTTTGAAGTAATTGAACAGTACAGAAATATGAAAGACATACTCGACCAGCATCCCGAAGTAGAGCAAAACGCGCTCGAAAGTCTGGAACGTTTGGGAATTGTTCCCATTCAATCCGCAATAAGAGGCGGAACGGACGGCAGCCGTTTAAGCTATATGGGACTTCCAACGCCCAATCTTTTCGCCGGCGGACACGATTTTCACGCGAATACTGAATATGTAGCGATACAGGACTTGGAAGCTTCGGTCAAAAATATAGTTACCCTTATTCAAATTTGGGAAGAGAAAGCTTAATCCTTTAAGCCGTCAGTCCGCCCAAAACGGACTGACGGCTCAATTTATTTTATCGGTTCGAACCGGCATGTAAAATGCCTCAGCATCGGGGATTCATAAGTGATTTTATATCCTTTGAGTTTATCCCTATTATTAAACGCCTCAATTAAAACTTCCGCCACATAATCAATATGACTTTGAGTGTAAACTCTTCTAGGAATGGCGAGTCGAACTAATTCCATAGGAGGAGAAATCAATTTACCCGATTCCCCGTCATATTTTCCGAACATAACGCTGCCTATTTCAACTCCGCGCACGCCTCCACCGAGATAAATTTCGCAGGTAATCGACTGCCCCGGATATTCATGCGGAGGAATGTTGGGTAAAAATCTTTTTGCGTCAATGTAAACCGCGTGTCCTCCCGGAGGTTCAATAATCGGAATTCCGGCGTTAAGTATTTTTTCCGCGAGGTATTCCGTACTTCTGATTCTGTAGTTGAGATAATTTTCATCGAGCGCTTCCTGCAGACCCTGCGCTACGGCTTCCAAATCGCGTCCGGATAGACCGCCATACGTGGGAAATCCTTCGGTTACAATTAAAAGATTGCGGCATTTCATTGCAATTTCTTCGTTGTTCATCGAAAGAAACCCGCCCATATTTACCAAAGCGTCCTTTTTCGCGCTCATCGTAGCGCCGTCGGCGTAACCGAACATTTCCCGCGCTATCTCGAGAATGGATCTGTTTTCGTAGCCTTTTTCCCGCTTTTTAATAAAATAAGCGTTTTCGGCAAAACGGCAGGCGTCCAGGAATAAAGGAAGTTCGTATTTATCGCACACGGCGCGAACATCCCTAATGTTGCCCATCGACACCGGCTGTCCGCCTCCGGAATTGTTTGTAACCGTTATCATTACAAGCGGAATATTATCTCTGCCGACTTTTTTGATAAAAGCCTCCAGCGCTTCTACATCCATATCTCCTTTGAAATCCGCGCGGACTTCCGGTTGTTTGCCTATTTCATTTAGTAAATCCACGGCTTCCGCGCCGGTAAACTCTACATTGGCTCGCGTTGTATCGAAGTGGGTGTTGTTGGGAATGTATTTTCCTTTTCCTCCGACAATAGAAAACAAAATTTTTTCCGCCGCCCTTCCCTGGTGCGTTGGAATAATATAATTGTGCCCGGTAATTTTTTTTACTTGAGATTCAAACCGGTAGAAGCTTTTCGATCCGGCGTAAGATTCGTCGCCTTCCATTATTCCCGCCCATTGCTTAGCGCTCATCGCGCTTGTGCCGCTGTCGGTTAACAAATCTATTATTACGTCGTCCGCGTGAATTAAAAATACATTGTAACCGGCGTCTTTAAGTATTTTTTCCCGTTCCTCTCTCGTTGTAAACCTTATCGGCTCGACAGATTTAATTTTGAACGGCTCAATAATTGTTTTCATTATTTCTCCTTATAGATATTTTTTCAGCATAATTCCGACTTGCATTTTATTTAGAGTATGCTTACTTTTGTACAAGATTGCTAAGGCGAAAACCGGCTTTATGCCGAATGTAAATTGGGTTTGTCCCTTTTTACTCAGCCTTATAATTTTAATAAGCGACCAGCAGTAATTCGTTCCAGAAGCGAATTCTCTCAAAAGAGGCTGGTCGTTCCTTTTTTATGGCCACTTCTGCATTAGGAAATCGGTTCCATTTTTTATTTTCTCCCAAATTTCAGCTAATTGCCGATCATGCCATTTATCTTTTTTTGTAATGCCTTCTTCAAAGCGATTTGCAATATATACTATAATATCGGCTAATTGCAAAAAACGACTATGATGAGATTGTGTAAAATATATTGTATCAATTAAACGACCCAATGGGCGACCAAAATACATTTTTGTTTTACCATTAATTTTAAATTGTGAGAAATCTAAAATGGAACTGGTTATTTCATCTTTTTCGTAATCTCCGAACACCAATCCCAGTTTATCTTGTTTGTCCAGGAAATCACAAACCCTTTCCAAAAACAACATTAACCCCAATCTGTACTCAGGTTGTGGATGTGCGTATTTTGCTCTATGTTTATTGACGTCTATGGAAACAATCCTAACCGGTATTTTATTATTTATAATGAATGTTGCAATATCTTTAAACAATTGAATTCGTATATTTAATTTTATCTTTTTGAAATTGCCTTTTCCGTGAAATATTTCTTTTCCGTGTAATTCGGTTTCTTTTCTCAGAATGCTTGTCCCAAGATAGTTATACTGAATCTGCATTAATGTTTTATCTAATTTTTGAATTTGCGATACATCAATCATTACACCGCCAATGTAAAAATAAGGGGATTCCACTGAAAATTTATTTTCATCAAAATATGTCAGATACATCCATCAACTCTTTTTGTTTTCACCGGTATTTATTTAATAGTATTTCCTTTGCCGACGACTTAACCAACAAATGACAGCAGAGTTTTTTGTTAAGCAAATTCTTAATTATTTTATAGTTCAAAATATAATCAGAATTTAATTTTTAATGAATTTCTTTGCCGAGGATAAAAAGATGATTAATAAAACAACGCTTCTGCTGTTGCTGATATGCGCGCCGGTTTGCGGGCAGTCGGAGTTTGACGCTTTTCTGGCGCACATTAATTCAATTTCTTCGGCGCAGAGACAAGCGGCGGCAGATAGTTTTTATACTTACGCAAAATCGAAGGGAATTCCGTTTATCGAAAACCAAACCGCGGCGTTTATTTATCGCGGTGCGGCAAATAGTTTGGGCGTAGCGGGAGATTTTAACGGCTGGGATTTTAATAACGGAAAAGGGACTAAAATTGAAGGGACGAATTTTTTCTACTTCCGAAAAGAATTTGAACCGGACGCGAGATTGGATTATAAATTTGTTCTGAACAACTCCAATTGGATTTTAGACCCCGGCAATCCGAAAACCGTGTGGGGCGGATTCGGACCCAATTCCGAATTGGCAATGCCGGAATACATTCAGCCGTGGGAAATAAATTACAATCCATCAATTATACACGGTTCAAAAAAAACAACGACACTTTACAGCGTAAACGTTGGAAAGAGTTTTTCCGTTACGGTTTATCTCCCGCGTAATTACGGCTCTAACGAAAGCAGACGCTACCCCAGCGTCTATTTTCAGGACGGTTCGGAATATATCGATTTGGCGAGCGCGGTAAACGTGATTGATAATTTGATTGACAGCAGTAAAATTGAGCCGGTAATCGGAGTATTTGTTAAGCCGAATAATCGTAATAACGAATATGCTTTCGACTTGAGAAACAAATACGTAAAATTTTTCGCCGAAGAGTTGGTCCCGTATATCGACAGCGTTTACCGCACGCTTAAAACTCCCGGCAAAAGACTCGTACTCGGCGATAGTTACGGAGGAAATATCAGCGGACTGATCGCATTCCGTCATCCGGAATTATTCGGCAATTGCGGACTTCATTCCGCTGCGTTTCAGCCGAATAATTATGAAGTCTATAATCTTTGGATTAATTCGGATAAACTCGACGTAAAATTTTATTCCGTTTGGGGAACTTACGAAGGTTTGCGGCAGAATATGAACAATTTTAGAGACGTTATGCTCAACAAGGGCTATCGGTTTGGATGGGGGGAATTTCACGAAGGACATTCTTGGGGACTTTGGCGCGCGACAATTGATTTGATGCTGGAATATTTTTATCCGCCTATAGCCGTGTCCGTAAAAGAAAGCGGCGTACAGCCCGAAGAATTTAGACTATTTCAAAATTATCCGAATCCCTTCAATTCGACAACAACGATAAAATATACTATTCCAACAAGTACTGTCATTCCGAACCCCCAAAGGGGTGAACCTGCCTCGCCGGCAGGCAGGGAATCTTCAAAGATTTCTCCCTCCGGTCGAAATGACAACACAAAAGTTATTTTGAAAGTTTACGACATACTCGGACGGGAAATAGCCGAGCTTGTAAATAAAGAACTGTCTGCCGGGAATTACGAGGTTGAATTTAACGCGCGCGCCTCGGCGGATGTATTGCCGAGCGGAATTTATTTTTATAGATTATCCGTTGGCGGGAAAGCGCTAAACGGAAAGATGACGTTAGTGAAATAGACCTTAACCCGACCTGCGATTTTCTCCCAAGGTCACATTCAGTAGTAAAAATTCACTCAATCAAATTATTCCTCAGCGCGTATTTTGTAATATCGCTGTTGGAGTTGATTCCCATTTTCTCTAATATTCGCGTTCGGTAGGTTGAAACAGTTTTGGAATTTATTGTTAATATTTCAGCTATTTCTTTTAATGATTTTCCTTCCGCAAGAAAAACAAAAACTTCAAATTCCCTATCCGAAAGCTGATGATGAGGATGTTCGAACGGGTCTTCGAGAGTTGATAGAGTTAAATCAATCGCGATATCGGAGGAGACGTATTTCTTTCCGTTCATTACATTTTCAACGGCTTTGCTCAGTTCTTCCGCCGCTTCGCTTTTGGTGATGTAGGCATCCGCGCCGGCTTTTAACGCCCGCAATGCATATTGAACGTTATTGTGTATGCTAAGCATTAATACAAGACATTCTTTGTTGTTAATTTTTATATCCTTTAAAAGTTCAAGTCCGTTTCTATCGGGCAGCGATATATCAAGAAAAATAACGCCGCATTTGTGTTCGGAAAGAATTTCCAGCGCTTCGGAGGCGCTTCCCGCTTCAAAGATTTCGGAGAATTTATTTATTCGGGAAATTATTTTTTTTAATCCCTCCCGAACAACTGCGTGATCGTCAACTATCAAGGTTTTCATTAATCGCCCCCGGTTATCGGTACTTTAATTTGAATTGAAGAGCCGACATTCTTTTTAGATTTTATTTCAACAGTTCCCCCCATTATCCATATTCTCTCTTTCAATCCGAGCAAACCCATTGAAGATTCGGTGGAAACCTTTTCAGGCTCGAATCCTATTCCGTTGTCGGATACGTCAACAACAACAAAATAATCGGATTTCGTGATACTTATTTCTACCGTTGAAGCTCTGCTATGCTTTATTACGTTGTTCAGAGTTTCCTGAATTGAACGGTAGAGTCCGACCTTCATATTTTCATTTAACTCCAGTTCCAATGGGGAAATTCTTAAATCCACTTTAATTTCGGTTCTTTTTCTCAATTCTGACACAAGCCACTCAACAGCGGCGGGGAGCCCAAGATCGTCTAATATAGCCGGACGCAGCTGCTGAATTAAAGAGCGCGTTGTAGTAATGATGTTGTCAATGCTTTTTACCTGTTCTTCCAATTGCGTCCTTGTTTCAATAAGATTCGAATCTTCGGTGAGAATGTTGCGCATATCAATTTTTAACGCAGTGAGCATCTGTCCAAGTTCGTCGTGGAGTTCCCGGGCGATATTTTTTTTCTCATCTTCTCTCAACTGCTGCAGATGGTCGGTTAAATTTCTGAGTATCGTCCGGGATTTTTCCAAGTCGGAATTAGTTTCGACCCACTTTGTAACATCCTGTACCACGCCAAGCAAATGAGTGATTTCATTATTTTCATTTTTTTCGGCTTTTGTTCTCGCCTGAATATATTTGAGATTTCCCGCGCCGTCAATTATTCTATATTGAAATTCCACTGTATCATTTTCCTCAAAAGCGTTAGTAGTCAGATTGATACTCGTTTCACGATCGTCAATGTGTATGAAATTCAGAAAATCCTCGAGTTTCTTCGGAGCTTTGCCCTTCTCAATTTCCCATATTTGGAACATTTCATCAGACCAAAGTAAATTACCGGA
>CAYNUJ010000138.1:0-8399 GCA_964400095.1 uncultured Melioribacteraceae bacterium | reverse complement strand
CGTTCGTATGCGATTGTGAAGCGAAGCGGAACAATTGCATACGAACGTCTCACTAAACGCAATGCGTATAACCGGTAAATTTACGGTTATTTTGCATTGCGTTTATCGGGACTATATGTTAAATTCAAATGCGTTTATTACGTAAAATACATTTTAAAGTATGAAGAAGCAAGAAATTTTAGATAAATATCAAAAGCAGTTGAAAATTGAAAACTATTCGGAGCAAACGGTTAAAAGCTATTGCTCCGCGCTTAAATTATTTTTAGAATGGATATCGCGGTTAAAATTGGATATCGTCACGGACGAAAATATTCAAAATTACATTTATTACTGTAAATCCGAGAAAAATCACTCCTTCTCTTCGATGAAACAAACAATTGCGGCGATCCGATATTTTTATGATAAAATTTTACGTAAACCAATACCTGAAAGTTTGAACATTACAATGCGGAAACCGACTTACCTACCAGTAGTTCTTTCGAAAAAAGAGATCGGTAAAATCATCAAATCGACTAATAATTTGAAACACAAAGCTATTCTGTTTCTAATTTACTCAGCCGGTTTGCGACTCGGTGAATTACTTAATTTGAAAATTGAAGATATTGATTCGGAATCCAAAAGGATCCACATCCGGCAGAGTAAAGGGAAAAAAGATAGATATGTTATGCTTTCGGATAAAGCTTTGGAATTGCTTAGAGAATATTTCAAACAATATAATCCTAAAGATTATTTATTCGAAGGGCAAAACGGCGGAAAGTATAGCCCCAAAAGCGTTCAATCCGTTTTCAAACGCTCAAAGCTGAAAGCGGGAATAAAGAAAAAAGCTACCGTTCATTCATTGCGGCATAGTTTCGCCACGCATTTATTGGACGAAGGAACCGATATTCGATATATTCAAGAACTACTCGGTCACAAACGATTGGAAACTACTCAGATTTACACGCATATTTCTTCGTATTCGATTAAACAAATAAAGAGTCCGGCGGACTCAATTGACATTTAATTTCTTATTAGGAATATTATGAATTACGCATCAATTTGGCATTTTATCGATAAATACTTAAACGAAGGAAAGACGATTGCTCTATTGACCGTCGCTCAATCCTCCAACTCTTCGCCCGGGCGGCAGGGCTTTAAAATGGCGGTCGCCGAGAACGCCGAAGTATTCGGCACTATCGGCGGCGGAATAATGGAAAACGATATGATCGAATTCGCGCTAGAAATTATTTTCGGCGAAGAGAACTCCGCAATTAAAAGACTCCATCACAGCAATACGACAAACCTCGAGAAATCGGGGTTGATTTGCGGCGGACGGCAAACGGTAATTTTCAAAAAAATCGAAGCGCCTCACAAACCGCTGATTGAAAAAATAATTCGTAATATCGCCAACGGAGTTCCCGGCGAGTTTCTGATCTCCGATTCCAAATTCGAATATAACGACGGGCATCCAGAGGAGGACATTAAATTTAACGACAGCGGCGAAACTTGGGAATACCGCGAGCAGATCGGAATTGCCGATACGGCGTACATTGTGGGCGGCGGACATATAGGTCTGGCGGTTTCGCGCATAATGAAATCAATCGGATTTTACGTCGTAGTTTTCGATCATCGCGACGATGTATTTACGCTGGAGCAAAATGAATACGCCGACGAGATTGTTATATGCAAATACGACGAAATTGGAAGGAAAGTGAGAGAGGGGAACAAATCGTTTGTAATTATCGCCACGCCTATGCACGACGGAGATACCGCGGCTGTGAAATCGGTGATTGATAAAAACGTGAAATATATCGGGCTTATGGGCAGCAAACGGAAATTGAAAACGATTTTCGAGGCTCTAAAGGAAATGGGAATAAACGAAAATTTATTCGATAGAATTCACGCGCCGATTGGTATTGAGATCGAAGCCGAAACGCCGGAGGAAATTGCCGTGAGTATCGCGGCGGAAGTGATAAAAGTTAAAAACGGGTAGAACACTGATAACGCTGATTATACAGATTTTCGCTGATTGGGTTTTAATAAAATTCGAACGCTGATAACTCAGGATTAACCACGATTTTCGCGGATATAGTTTAAATATTAAATCGAAATATTTTAAGCGCTTAATTCTTTTCTCAAATCATGAAATATCTTGACCAATCATGATAAATCTGCGCTCCAATCCGCCGGATATTAATTTTGTTAGTATCCGTAATTTTTTTATCGAAAATTAAAAAATGAGACGAAAACAGGATGGGCATTCTATTTGACACCAATAGATAATAATTAGAAAAACTGTTTGATACTACCAAAAAGAAAACGTATATTTTAGCTGTTAATAATTGAAAGTGATGCGATGAACTTGAAAGAAGATTTTTATAACTTTAATCCTTGGTGGACGGAAGAATATTCTCCGTCAATTATAGTCAGACCTAAATATTTGGATGTTTTGGAGAAAGCCGTATCTCAAAAATCTGTTACCTTTATCACCGGACTTCGAAGAGTTGGAAAAACCTCTCTAATGAAAATGCTTATTGAAAAATTAGCAAAGCGTGTAGATTCCAAACAAATTTTATACCTTTCGCTCGATTCGATTTCATTGGAAAAGTATGAAACTCTCGAACTAATTAGAGAATATAGAAAGTTACATAGTTTGAGAAGAAACCGGAAATTATTTCTCTTTTTCGATGAGGCTGCATACAGAGAGAAAATTCATTTGGAACTAAAAAACTTATACGATTCTGAGAACGTTAAAGTATTCGCTTCCTCTTCTTCATCTTCTCTGTTGAATGATAAGCGCGCGCTGTTAACGGGGAGGGCAAATGTTATCGAAGTTCTTCCTCTGGATTTCAATGAATTTCTTTTATTCAATAAAATTTCGGTAAAACCGAGTGAAAGTTATCTTCTTGAGAAATATTTCGAGGATTATATGCTGATCGGCGGAATTCCCGAATATGTGCTTACGAAGGATGTTTCATATTTCGATAATCTGATAGATTCGGTTATTTACAAGGACATAGCTTTTTATCACGGAGTTCGCGATGTGAAATCATTGAAGGATTTTTTCCGCTTGTTGATGGAACGCGCGGGCAAACAACTAAGCTTAAATAAAATTTCGAAAATACTCGGCGTTTCGGTAGAAACCCTAAAAAGATATTTTGAATATTTTCAAAACACTTATCTTATTTACACTATCGAAAGATGCGGTAAACTGAACGAAAGACTGCGCGCGCCGAAAAAAATATATGCCGCAGATTTGGGAATAAGAAATTATATTACCGGATTCAGAGATAAAGGAGCGCTATTTGAAAACCTGGTTTACTTAAAGATTAAAAACAATAACCCTTGCTACGTTTATAAAAACGCGACCGAAATCGACTTCTTTTTTAACGATAATTTAATCGAAGTAAAATACGGACGCGAAATGGAAATGAAGCAAAAGAAACTTTTCGATAATTTCCCTGCAAAGAAGAAATCGGTGATCGACGATATCTATTCATACCTTGCTCTATGACGACGACTATTGCAGAGACATAAAACCCCGATTAAAAACTTATTTTTCTTGCTATAAGCTGCGGCAGGCTTGTTCCGTATTGTTAATGTCTTTAGTAGCTGTGAATAAAGTAATTTGAACGCTGATAACACGGATTGTACGGATTTCCACGGATAGGGTTTATTAAATATTGAACGCTGATTTGTCAAGATTGTTCATGATTTCTGCAGATATTGTTTAATATTAAATCTAAATATTATTAGAGCTTAATTTCTCTCAAATCATGAAATATCTTGACAGATCATAATAAATCTGCGTTCCAATCCGCCGGATATTAATTTTGTTGATATTATAATTTTTTTTGCTATTTTAGATTGAAATGAAAAATAATTTTTATGATGTATTCACCGACAATAGATAATATATTGAAAGAAATAAATAATCTGCCCGAAGAGAATAAAGATTACTTGCGCGAAGTAATTCTAAAACAATTAACCGAGCAGAAAGGAGAGAAGCTGCTATTGCGAATTAGAGAAGCGGAATCCAATTATTCTTCTGGTGAGACGAATAAAGGTACGGCGGAAGATTTGCTAAGGGATATCGACGATAATTGAGTTGGTCTGGGACCAAAAAAAATTCAAACGCTCCGTCAAAAAGAAACTCTCCAAATCGCCTCAACTAAAAACCAAATTTGCAGTAAAGCTTAAAACTTTCGAACATAATCCGTTTGATTCCTCATTGAGAACGCACAAATTATCCGGAATATTAAAAGACTACTGGGCTTTTAGTGTTGATTACAATATCAGAATAATATTTAAATTCATTGACTCAAAAACGGCGCTGTTAATTGATATTGGTTCAAACGACGAAGTGTATTAGTCTTTCCCGTTAGAACACTGATAACGCTGATTATACAGATTTACGCAGATAAAGTATTTATCAATTCTAATCCGTGATTGAACTAAGCCGCAAAGCGGTAGGCCACACTGTGAAGCTGCAATAATAAACCCGCCTGTATTTCAACAGATGTAAATTATATATTTCCGAGTTAAATAACAAACAACACTTATCAACAAATCGGAGGTATATAGTGAACACAACAATAATCAAGAATAGTTTTGACCGGTAGGAATGAAATTACAAGCATACACGGAGCGCCGTTTCGCGGATTAGCTCATCCTTAGATCCCGATGTCTTTTATCGGGGACACCGGATTATCTCTCGGCAGGCTTCGAGATGAATCCTTTATAATGTTATACGGTTTTAAATTTTATTATTGTTTCATTAGTGATTTTTATTTCTCTCAGAATATTCAATAATACTTTTGTAATTGTATATAATTTATTTTGTTTATTGTTAACGAAATCTATTTCTTTTTTATAGTTATTTAGAAATAATATTAAAGTCACTAATATTTGTTTAAAAATTAACGGTTAAAGATTGGATTTAGTTCTTTCTAAATATTCATTTGATTTTTCTTGTTGATATTTATCATATTCTTTTTTTGATATTAAATCAGTGTAGAAAATTCTTGCTTCTCCGATTACTACAATAATTTCTATTTCTCTATTTCCTTGAATAAGTAAATAGTTTTTTTCATCGCCTAATACTCCTTTTTGTTCAATCCAACCATATCCATATTTTTTAGAAAATAGGTTAAGAAGAAGAATTTGAATTAAAGATGGTGACGATGAAGTGGCGAATTCGCTCTTATCTTTAACCGCGACTGTCAATTTAAATAATTTGTTTTTAAAATAAGTCGGTTCAAATGTCGCTTCAAGATTTTCTGCAATTACTTTTTCCAAGAACATTTTATATGCATAATTGCCATCTTCATTTAGATATAAAACTTTTTGTGTATAAAGTTTTCTCGTTTTCTTTTCAAATTGTGCCTTTGTCATTCCAAATGTATAACCAAGAAAGATAGTATCATTTCTAACACTGCTATTTAATTCTTCTGTAACTTTTTTATTATATTCATCATAAAAATCATTCTTTTCTTTGCAACCAACTATAATAAAAGTAAAAAGTAGAAAAACAATTACTTTCTTCATTATTAATCTCCAATTTGTTATATGAAGTTCTACTTAAAACGTATAACTTTAATCACTCCGGTGCCTTGTTTAACAACATGCGTGTATATCATTGTTGTTTTTAAACTATTGTGCCCTAAATTCTAAAAAGAAAATAAGAAAAAAATCCTTTACGGCAAAACGGTTTTTTTAACGGCTTGGGTTTAACAGCCGTCTTTTGGTGGGTTTATCTCGCCGTTTTTTTGGCGGGAGCTTCGAGATGAATCTTTTATAACGTTATACACTTTATAATTGCATCTTTAAATTGAACTTTTTACTTATGTAGTATTCGATATATTCCTTAACAATTATAAATGATGGAATAACTCTATAATAACTATCCCTTAATTCATTAATTTCATTAATTAAATTTTTTGATGAATATGAAATTTTGGGAACAAATTGATTATTCGGACCATAAATACTCGCTATACTCGTATCATAAGTTACATTTTTCATTGGTGAGCTTTCAAAGTGAGATAATTTATTTCTTTTTCGAGCAGTCTTGTTCCAATATTTTATCAAACTTTTTAATTCACTTTCTTTTGAGTTTTTCGGGATATTATTATCTTTAACTATCTTATCAACAATAACATCAAAATAAATTTTTTCATCTAGTTTTGGATAAATTGTAAATTGAATTAATGTTGTTAACCTTTCCCAAAATCTATAAAGAGATTCCCAACCATTGTTTAAATGATAAAAAAGATGGATTTCTGAAATTCCAATTATATTTGGAACACTGCTTTCCTCAAAGGCTTCACCTTTTACTCCTTTGGGGAACTGACAAGTTTCTCTAGAAATCAGAGAATAACCAATTGATAATTGAACACTGGAAATTGACCAATACAATTCAGATAGGCACGAATAAATTTTATTTTTATCTAGATCCAATAATTTAGCGACCCCATCTGACCACTCTGTAAATTTATGGAAAGAATCATTTTGGGCAGAAATTTTATCAGTTTCCCATCGAAACTTATATTTCTTAAACAATTCTAATATTTCTTTATGTAAGTCAGATATTTCCATAAGTTAATAACTTTAAAGAATTTTATCCTGACGTAAACTTAATCGTCGGGATAAATGCGAAACCACTCCTAACAAAAATCTATGGGTGTTTAATATAGCTTCATGTATGTTGTTTAATTTTATTTCTATCGTTTTTTCTTTGGTAAGTTTTGAAGGGTGGGTTTTGCCGTTGAAAAAAATATATTTTTTTATCCAATATAAATAGGCGTCAATTGTTTTACCGCTGTATCCCCCGGCTCGCATCCTCTGCTTTAACTCCGGAATAAGCCGCGGCTTTATATCCTTCGCGGTAAAAGGATTACCGTCCTGTACGCTATAAGTTTGAGTCGGCGTCATAAATTTTATATCATTAATGCAGTCATCCTAAATTTCAAAAAGAAAATAAGAAAAAAATCCTTTACTGCAAAACGGTTTTAAACAGCTTAGAGCTTATCCGCCGTCTCTTTGGCGAGTTTATTTCGCCGTCTTGTGGCAGAGTTTACCACGCAGTTCTTTTGCGGGGCTTCTAGATGAATCTTTTATGACGTTATATTGTTTTTTAATAATGATACTTACATTGGATGAAATCTATTTTATCATTCTTAACTACATAAACTAATCTATGTTCTTGAGTGATTCTTCTTGACCAAACTCCACTTCCTAAATATCGTAATGGTTCAGGTTTACCTATGCCTTCAAATGGAGTTCTAACAACCGCTTCAACCAATTCCAATATTTTTACAGCCACTTTTCGGTCTGTTTTTATCCAATATTTTAGATCTTCTCTGAACTCAGAATGAAATATTGTTGATATTTCCTTTTTCGATTTATTTTTCAAGTCCAAATTGCTTCTTCAAATCATCAACTGATTGTGGAATTTCACTTTCTTCATGAACCTTTAATAAAGCTCTGAGTAGTCTTTGCGCATTTTTAGGAGAGCGAAGAAGATGATTAGTTTCTAAAATACCGGAAAGTTCACTTTCTGAAATCATAGCAACATTTTCAGCATTTTTACGATTAATAATTACAACTTCTCTATTTAATGAAACTTCATCTAAAAGGCTTGCTAAATTTTGTCTGACTTTACTATATGATAAATTAATTGTCATTTGAACACCTCTTTTATTGTACAACATTATTGTACATATATTTTCGAACAAATGCAAATATTATTTAACAATATAACGGCTAAGCTCACCGGCGCTCTTAGTTAACATTTGTTTTAATCTAAACATGGTTCTATGCTCCATACTTTAGTTTTCATCCCACCAGCCTGCGGCGTACGACGCTACGAATGTTAGGCTGTGCATGAATAGAATCTAATCTCTTTTGAACTTATTAGTATATTCTTCAATCAATTTTATCACTTTCTCGGTCTTCTCTTCAGAATCAATTATCTTTGACTTCAAAAAAGAATGGTAAATATGATAAGTTCTTACAATGTTGTATAATTGCGGTGCTTGCAGAGCTTTCAGATCAGTAAAGGATGGATCTCTACCAGCACGATGTTGATTATAATAGCTAATTAGTACAGTTGATTTGAAGTTATCTAGCCGATCATAAACTCTTTCAGTTCGTGTAAACCAGCGTGAGTAGAGAGCGGATATTTGATTCTTAAGCTTTGAGTCTTTAATAATTCTGAGACTGCCACTTGATTTTGTAGTTTCCCATGCGCTTGAAAAAACATTTACTGAATGAGTTTGCACTAAGATTTCTCTCAATTTGATAGCAGCAGACCTTGATGAGTCTCCATTCATTTGTAATTCATAGAATTCCTCAAACAAGGCATCTAGTTCTTTATAATAATCTTTCCAATCATGAAATAATTTTATGTTCAAAGAAAG
>CAYNUJ010000137.1:0-8400 GCA_964400095.1 uncultured Melioribacteraceae bacterium | reverse complement strand
AGCCGGAAAAAGCGGCTGTTAAACTTGTCAATCCGCTGCCGCCGTCGATTGAAAATTTGGAATTGGGTAAAACGAAATACAATATTTACTGCAGTCCGTGTCATGGATTGTTAGGAGAGGGAAACGGACGCTTAAACGGTCAGTTCCCTAATCCGCCGAGTCTTCATTCGGCTAAAGTTGTTAATTGGTCCGACGGAAGAATTTATCATATTATAATGGACGGACAAAATGTTATGCCTTCATATGCATATCAATTAAACCGCCAGGAAAGATGGGCGGTTATTTTGTACATCCGTACTTTACAGAGATCTTTAAATGCTAAGGAGTCAGATTTAGAATGAGTTCTACCGGTATTGAATATACGAAAAAAGAATTGCCCGCAAAATTAAGCAGAACGGGATTAATTCTTCTATTAATCGGTTTAATTTCCATGGCTGCTGCATATTATCTGGAAGGGGAAAGAGCCGCTTATAATAATGTTTGGATACTAACTTTCATAACGAGTATCGGCATAGGCTCTCTTTTTTGGGTAGCGATTGAATATTTAGCCGGCGCTGATTGGAGTACGCCTTTCCGGAGAGTGATGGAAATACTTTCTTATCTTCTTATTCTCGGAGCGATTATCGCTATTCCCGCTTATTTGAGTTCCCATTCTTTGTTTCATTGGGCGCATCCCGAAGCGGTGCAGAACGACCCGATGCTGAAAGCTAAAAGTCCTTATCTTAATGTCCCCTTTTTCGGCGTAAGACAATTAATTTACTTCGGCATCTGGTTCTTATTCTTCTTTCTGTTTGTCTCAAATTCTAAAAAGCAGGATATATCGGGCGATCAGAAATTAACAAAGAGGAATATAAAATTATCGGCTATTTTTATGCCGTTATTTGCTTTTACAATAACATTTTTCAGTATTGACTGGTTAATGAGTTTAGAGCCGCATTGGTTCTCGACAATTTTCGGAGTTTATTATTTTTCAGGCAGCGTTCTCGCAGCCATGGCGGTAATCACTTATGTTTCAATTAAATTGAACGAAGCGGGTTACCTGATGAAAGGACTTACCAAGGATAATTATTACAGTTTCGGCGCTTTGATGTTTGCGTTTCTTAATTTTTGGGCTTATATCGCGTTCAGTCAGTTTTTATTGATTTGGTACGCTAACCTGCCCGAAGAAACGGTCTGGTTCTTACAGAGATGGGAAGGAACTTGGCTTTACTTTACGGTGGGGTTGATTTTCGTCCATTTCTTTATCCCGTATTTCGGACTTTTGTCGCAGCCGTCTAAAATGAACGCCGGAAGATTGAAATTTATGGCTCTCTGGATTGTATTCGCGCATCTTTACGACCTTTATTGGATGGTAATGCCAACTTACAGCCCAAAGGGCGTTTTGTTCGGCTGGGTTGAAATAGGAGCCGTAATATTTATGGTAGGCGGCATAATTACCGTTTTTGCCTTCGTCGCGAAAGGTAAAAATTTAGCGCCTATCAAAGACCCGAAATTAAAACGTGGAATTAAATTTACTCTCTAAGGAAAGATATGGGAAATAAACCTAAATACGATGATGAAATAAAGTTTTCCGATCTGCTTAAAGATCCTATCAGATTATTCGGATGGTCTTATATTTATATACTCCTCATCATTTTAATCGGCGGTATTTTTTATGTTAAACACTTGAATTATATCTCCTTTAATTCGTTAAATCCCCGTTTAGCTTCCGATTCGCTGGAAATACCGACTGTTGTGAAGAAAAAGGGAGGAGTGCAATTAGCCGCAAATTTAGATTTTATTCAAAATCCCACACCGGATTTAATTGCCAAAGGGGAAGAAATATACAATAACACATGCGCTAGCTGTCACGGAGATAGCGGCGAAGGCAATGGTCCGGCTGGACTTAATTTGAATCCCAAGCCTCGAAATTTCCATGATAAAGAAGGATGGACAAACGGAAGAAAATTCTCGGAGATGTATAAAACATTAACTAAGGGAATTATAAAATACGGAATGGCAGCTTACGAATATCTTCCCGGAGACGATAGATTTGCGCTAATACACTACATCAGATCTTTTACAAATGACTTTCCTGAAATTACCGACGATGAAGTTATTGGAATGGAAATTGAATATAATTTATTGGAAGGACGGAAGCAGCCGAATACTATTCCGATAAAAACGGCTGAAAGGAAGATTGCCGATGAGTATGCTCCCGTTGCGGCGCGGACGAAATCAATACTTTCGAGAATTAAGAATAACGACAAGTTAAACGCGCTGGTTGCTAAAGTAAGCAAAGATCCGGAAAAAGTTATAAGCTCAATTCTCTTAAATAAATTATCTTCTAATTTTGTTCAGTTCAAAGAAATTGTTAGTAATGAGCATATTGACCTCGGTTTTAACGCTAATGTGCTCAGATTATCGGAAAACGAATGGAAAATATTATTCGGAATATTTAATAAATCTTAATAAATGATGATTAAAGTAAAACGTAATAACATATTGTTTTTATTAGTCTTAGCCTTATCGCTTAATGTTGTATTTGCGGCTAACGGGCAAAGCGAGGTTGGAGTTGAAGAGAAAATTGGCGCTCAGCTCCCGATGGACGCGGAATTCGTTACTTCGGAGTTCGATACGGTTAAATTATCCGATGTGATCCGCAAACCTACTTTAATTGCTTTTGTTTATTACGAATGCCCCGGAATATGCTCCCCGCTGCTTACCGATATAGCGCGAGTTGCCGAGTTAATTGATTTAACTCCCGGAGAAGATTTTCAGATTATCTCGCTCAGTTTCGATCACAGAGAAACTCCCGAAATTGCGGCAAAATGGAAAAATAGCTACTTCGACGGAATGAAAGGGAAATTCCCGGATAAAGACTGGACATTCCTTACGGGAGACAGCGCAAATATTAAAAAAGTTACCGATGCGGTCGGTTTTAATTTCAAACCGAGCGACGACGGAAATTACATTCATGCGGATCTGGTTTTAAGCGTTTCTCCTTCGGGTAAGGCGAGCAGGTATATTTACGGAATAAAATTCAATCAATTCGACTTGAAAATGGCTCTTTTAGAAGCCGAGGCTGGGAAATCTTCACCCGCCGTTACTAAGTTTTTACAATATTGTTTTAGTTACGATCCGCAAGGACAATCATACACTTTAAATATTACTAGAATTTTCGGCACAATTATTTTGCTTGGCGTTGTAATTTTTGCCGGTTTTTTAACTATTCGGAAAAAAAAGGTTAAAGGTAATTAAATGACTGACGGTACTGTAGTCACACATAAATCTTATTTAGAAGAAGGTACAACAAAACGCGCGAGCGGTATAAAATCTTGGATATTCTCTACCGATCACAAAAGGATAGGGATTTTATACCTTACTTCGATAATGATATTTTTTGTTGTGGCGGCAATTCTTGGCATTTTAATGCGTTTGGAACTCATCGCGCCTGGAAAAACTATTATGGACGCTCAAACTTATAATAGTTTATTTACGCTGCACGGAACTATAATGATCTTTCTGTTCATTATTCCCGGTATGCCGGCTGTATTCGGAAATTTCTTTCTACCGATTCAAATAGGAGCGCCGGATGTAGCTTTCCCGCGCTTAAATCTATTATCCTGGTGGATTTATGTTACCGGAGCTTTGCTGGTTTTGATTTCTCTTATTTTACCCGGCGGTCCGGTAGATACCGGCTGGACGTTCTATATTCCTTACAGTATTCGTTCCACGGCTAATGTGATATTTCCTATTTTCGGAGCGTTCGTACTTGGATTTTCCTCAATGTTGACCGGAATTAACTTCATCACTACTGTTCACAGAATGCGGGCAAAAGGGATGGATTGGTTTAAAATGCCCCTGTTTGTTTGGGCGCAGTACGCGACTTCGTGGATACAAGTTATTGCGACGCCTATAATTGCCATTACAATTCTTCTTGTGATCTTTGAAAGATTATTCGGTATTGGAATATTTGATCCCGCGATGGGCGGGGACCCGATACTTTATCAGCATATGTTCTGGATTTATTCCCATCCCGCGGTTTATATTATGATTTTACCCGCGATGGGAATTGTTTCGGAAATACTGCCTACTTTTGCGCGCAGAACGATATTTGGATATAAAGCAATCGCCATGTCTTCTCTCGCAATCGCTTTTGTGGGTTATCTTGTCTGGGCGCATCATATGTTTACCTCCGGATTGAGCGAAACAGCCGCGATAATATTTTCACTTTTGACTTTTATTGTCGCGTTACCGAGCGGAGTTAAAGTTTTCAACTGGGTCGCTACACTCTACAAAGGGTCTATCGATCCGCAGGCTCCTTTGATTTGGACCATGGTTTTCATTGTTTTGTTTTCTATCGGAGGATTAACCGGATTAGTACTCGGCTCCCTGGCTACGGATATATATTTACACGACACATATTTTGTAGTGGCGCATTTTCATTATGTAATGTTCGGCGGCACGGGAACAATGTTTTTCGCCGCGCTATTTTATTGGTTCCCTAAAATGTTCGGTAAGATGTATAATAAAAAGCTGGCTACGTGGACCGCCTATTTATTTTTTATTGCGTTCAATACGTTATATTTCCCAATGTTTATTTTAGGATACCAAGGTATGCCGAGACGTTATTACGACTATTTGCCCCAATTTCAAACTCTTCATGAAATATCGACGGTAGGGTCGTGGCTGATGGCGATAACGCTCATTTTAATATTCGGAAATCTAATTCACGCATTATTTAAGGGTAAAAAAGCTCCTCAGAATCCGTGGGGAGGAGTTACGCTGGAGTGGCAGACAACCTCGCCGCCCCCGTTGGAAAATTTTAATAAAGAAATTGTTGTTACTCATGAACCTTATGATTTCAGCCAATTAGAGGAGATACAGAATGAGTCAAACTGATTCCGCCGCTCATCAGCGCGATCTAGTTCACCGCGACGATGTTGGCGCGCGTATGGGAATGTGGCTTTTCCTTTTTACCGAAACGCTTTTATTCGGCGGTATGTTTTTAGTTTATGCTGTCTATAGATTTAAATATTCCGACCAGTTTCATATTGCCGGAATGGAACTCGATACCGCTATAGGCACAGCCAATACTATTATTCTGTTGACAAGCAGTCTAACCGTGGTTCTTAGTATTGCCGCCCTGCAGAAGGGGAATAAATTCCTTTCGGTTCTCTTTATTGTTCTTACGGAAGTTTTCGGATTATTATTTATGATAAATAAATATTTCGAATGGACTCATAAATTTCATGTGGGAATATATCCCGGTTCTAAGGAATTGCTTAATAAACAAAACGGAGAAATTTTATTTTTCGGTTTGTATTTTGTTATGACCGGTCTGCACGGTCTGCACGTTTTAATCGGAATGATAGTTTTTGCTTTCATTCTGGTATTTATGATAAGGAATAAGGTAACGCCGGATAATTATGTTAAATTAGAAAATGCCGGATTATATTGGCATTTAGTAGATTTAATCTGGATTTTCCTATTTCCGTTATTCTATTTAATTCAATAGGTCGCGCTTATGGAAAAAGAAAAGCATAATAACGAAAATCACATCGGGTACGGAACCTATATTTTTGTCTGGTTGGGGCTTGTCGCTCTTACGTCAATTACCGTTACCGTTTCGGGAATGAATTTAGGGAATATAACCCTATTGGTCGCGCTGGTTATTGCCGCCGTTAAATCGTCGCTGGTAATAAATATTTTTATGCACATCAAATACGAAGAATTTCTTTTTAAGATATTTCTGTTGGTGAGCGGCGCGACTTTATTAGTAATATTTATTTTAACTTTTATGGATTACACTAATCGTTGAGGATTGATTTATGTTTCCAGGTCCTTCAAATACAGTTGAAGCCGTTGACTCAGTAATGTTATATATTGTCTCAATTTCAGTTATTCTGTTATTGGGCGTAACTTTTACGATGATTTACTTTGTTTTTAAGTATAATCGTAAAAAAGGTCATAAGCCGAAAGATATACACGGCAGTGTTTTATTAGAAACAATATGGATTGCCATACCTACTATATTGGTTCTATCGATGTTTTATTACGGTTATATGGGTTATGAAACAATGACTTTTGTACCGGATAACGCGTATAAAATATCTACAACCGCACAGATGTGGAATTGGACGTTTGATTATGAAAACGGAAAATCCGCCGATACGCTTTACGTCCCGGTTGATACTCCTATTCTGTTGGAAATGGAATCGATTGACGTCAACCATTCCCTTTACATTCCGGCGTTCCGAATTAAAACGGACGTTATTGCAGGCAAGAAGAATAAACTTTCGTTTACGCCCACAAAAGTAGGGAATTATGATATCGCTTGCGCCGAATATTGCGGATTGAATCATTCCATGATGTACAGCAAAGTGGTTGTTTTGGAAAAGGAACAATTTGAAAAATGGCTGAGCGAAAAGAATAAGTGAAATTAGCAAAAATAAATAGAATCGTTAATTTATTTGCCGAATTGGGAAAGGTGAAGATTACCTTTTTTGTAGCCGTTTCAACTTCGGTGGGATATTTATTGTACAGCGGAGCTTTTCAATTCAAAATGATTTTTACCGCACTCGGAGTGTTTCTTCTCGCTTCGGCTTCTTCAGCGCTTAATCATTTTCAGGAAAGGCATTATGATTCTCTGATGGAGAGGACGAAAAACCGTCCGATACCGAGCGGGAAAATTGACGCCGACAAAGTTTTGATCTTTTCCCTTTTTCTCCTAATTCTCGGATCATTGATATTGCTTGTAGCGACAAATCAAATCGCTTTAATTTTAGGATGGGTCGCGTTTGTTTGGTATAATTTAATTTATACTCCGCTTAAACGTAAATACGCAATGGCGGTTGTTCCCGGTTCTGTTATAGGAGCTATCCCTCCGGTAATTGGCTGGGTAGCCGCGGGCGGATCTATTTTTCAGCCACAAGTAATAGCTCTGGCTCTCTTTTTCTTTATTTGGCAGATACCTCATTTCTGGCTGTTATTGCTTATTTACGGTAAGGATTACTCCAAAGCGGGATTTCCTGTTCTGACTGATAAATACAGCGTTTCGCAGATATCGAGAATGACTTTTTCATGGATAGCCGGATTGTCAGCCAGTTGCCTGCTGATTCCTTTTTTCGGGTTAACTGAAAGTATTTTTACTACTATAATTCTGCTTTTGATGGGAGCCACTCTGGTTTTCTATTCCAGAAAAATTCTTTCCTCTTTAAGCGGAATGAAATTATATAGAAAAGCTTTTGTGTATGTAAATCTTTATGTTTTGGCGGCAATATTTATTTTAACAGTTGACGTTTTAATCTTTTAAGAATCTTAAGGGTTGTTGATAATGAATTTTTTGGAAAATTTTGCAATACCTCAATCAGCTCATCATATGGAATTACTGTATGGGATGTTGATTATTACTTTTATACTTTTTATTCCTTATCTGAGTCTGGTTACAGGGTCTTTATTTCTGTCCATGCGTTTTAACGGCAAAGGAAAACGAACTGGGGACGTTGTTTATTTCCGCGTCGCCAAACGGATGATAGATTTGATTACGTTTAATAAAAGTATCAGCTTTGCCCTAGGGGTTGTTCCGCTGTTAAGTATTATTTTCGCTTACGCTCAGCTTTTGCAGGGAACCGGTTCCGGCGTTCCCGAATATCTGTTATTCGCGCTTGTAACATTATTAGCCGGAATTATTTCGTTATATACGTATAAATACTCTTTCCATCTAAAAGATTTGCTGAACGGTTTTGAGAATGAGTCCGGCGAAGCGGCAAAATATAAAAACGCGGCGCGGAAATTATTTTCCAAGACGGGGAAATACTCAGTTTTATTTGTTCTTTTAACCGCGTGGATATTTTTCGGAGCGGTTTCAATCGCCCGTGAAAATTCGATGTGGAGCAATAATGTTTACGAGTTTCTCTTTTCTTTCGATGCATTTGTAAATTTCCTCGGATTTATTGTTTTGTCGATATTTATTACTTCAATTGTGCTTTTCTATGTTTATTTCCGTCCTAATTCGGAATTTAAACTTGAAGCGCGGGAAAAGGAAATATTAAGAAATTCCAGCTTGCGTTACGCTCTTTCGGCTCTATTAATTCTGCCTGTGTTTATTTTAGCCGATGTTTTATTGACGTCCAACGAATCCTTAAACGGCGCCATCTTCCTATACGCTCTATTGGCGGTTGTCGCGCTTCTTTTAGTGGGGAATTTTCTTTATGTGATGATCAGGAAAAACCATACCGATTATGTTACTTCTGTGCTTTTTCTTTCGTTAATCGCGGTGTTTTTTCTCGTGTTTAAAGATCAGTCGGCGTTCGAAACAACAACAAAGCTGCAGTTTGTTCAGCTTTCAACCGATTATAACGCTTATAAAGATGAAATGCAGAAGAAATTCGGTTCGTTTGTTGAGAAAATAAGCGG
>CAYNUJ010000136.1:0-8438 GCA_964400095.1 uncultured Melioribacteraceae bacterium | reverse complement strand
TTGCCTTGACAGCAAATGAAAAGGACTGTCATTCTGAGTCCCGCTCTTGGGGACGGAGAATCTATTAAGTGAAAGCGGAAGAGATTCTTCACTTCGTTCAGAATGACGGGACGATGACTTTTTAAAGAGTATATTTGGTTTCTTTGAATTGTTTCAAAAGTCAGAGAAATGTTGTCATTCTGAGTCTCGTTTTTGGGGACGCAGAATCTATTAAGCAAAAGCACAAAAGATTCGTCGCTTCACTCCTGCAGATGACCACTTTTAAAAAGTTCGAATATAGGCTAATAACGGCTTATTAAAATTTTGAGAAAAGTAGAAATTATAGTAAAGTCACTTTCTTTTTGAATGAAGGCAAATGGCTTTATCGGAAACTCAATATGACAAAAGGAAGTTTAGCAAAGGCTTCTAATATTTCCTCTAATTACATGCATTTATTTATAACATCTTTATGCTATTGAATAGCCCGGCTATAAAGGATAACTTGTCTTATAAAATCACACAATTTATTAAAATATTAAGGAAACAATCATGAGAAGAGCAAATATTCTGTTTTCAATAATTTTAACGGTCGTTTTATTAGGCGGCTGCGGTCATTCAAACGAACTGGCTAAATTTGACGTAAACAATTCAAAGGTGCTTTTTAGGGAGAATGTTTCGCCGAATGCGCGTTACGTTAAAATTGAACAACAGTCCACCGCCGAAAAAAAGAGCAATGGAGGTCTCGGCGCGGTTCTGGATGTAATTGCCTCTGTAAGCAATAGCGTGCTCGCGGAAGAAAAGCAGAATAAATTAAAAGAATCAATTGATACCAAAAAACTTCTCTATGCCGTTTCCGATAATTTACAAGAAGCGATGCATACTTATCTTGAAATAAATCCGGTTGAAAAATTATCGGATAAACCCGATTTTATTTGCACAATAACTCTTAAGGAATGTAAACTTTTATTGAACCAGAATAACGTATCGATTTACGTAAATGCCGCCGCATCTCTGGTTGACAGAATGACAGGGCAAATTGCATGGGAAAATTACGAATCGAAAACTATTTCATTGAGCGATTCCTACGGAGAACAAATTAAAGATTCAGGATTGGAAAGCGCATTCAACGCCCTGCAGCTGGCGGCTTTGGATGAAAACGAAATAAATGAAATTGTTGACGCCGCAGCGGACGACGTTGGGAATTACATGGCTGAAACTCTAAGGGACGATGTTGCCGACGCGCACAGAGAAAGAAACCAAAAACAGAAGTAATAAGAATTTCAAATTCAAAGGACAATATCATGAAAAAAATCTTATACATTATTCTCGCATTTAGTTTTGCGGGTATTGCAAACGCCCAATGGGAAGTAGTCGCCCAGTTACCCCAGAGCGATACGCTTAATTGCGTTCAAATGATATCTGCAACTACTGCGTGGGCGGTAGGGGAAAACGGAACAATAATTAAAACAACCGATGGCGGCGCAAGCTGGGTCGAGCAGAACAGCGGGATTACAAATAATTTAAATGGGGTTTATTTCACGGATGAAAATAACGGAGTTGCTGTTGGCGACAGTGGAATTATAAGGACTACCGATAGCGGTATTTCGTGGAACGCTCCGGTTATGACTGATACAAGCGTTAACTTTCTTTACAAGGTATCGTTTGCCGACGCTAATATTGGAATTGCTGTCGGTCATTTAGGGCGGATGGTTAGAACAACCGACGGAGGAGCAAATTGGACAACTTTGAATGTTTCATTCTTTAATTCTATTCGGGATGTTACTTTTATTGACGCAAACATAGGCGCCGCGGTTGGTTTATTTGGAATAATTTATAGAACTGAAGATGGAGGCGCGACATGGGTGCGGCAGACAAGCGGAACAACATCTCAATTTAGAGGAGTTTCATTCTTAGACGCTGAAAATGGTATTGTTGTCGGCAGCAGGGTAATCGGAACAACCGACGGGGGCTCTAATTGGAGTGAACTATTAAGTTCGGTTTTCTTCAGCGTCTCTTACCCCAACGCTAATTCCGCCACAGCCGTCGGTAGCAGAGGGAAAATTTATAAAACAACCGACGGCGGAGCAAATTGGGAATCGCAAATTAGCGGTACCGATGCGACTTTAACATCCGTTTCCTTCATCGATGCCGATAACGGTATTGCAGTCGGCTATGACGGAGCGATAGTCCGGACTTCAAACGGAGGCGTTACAGCGGTAAATAATGAAGGCGAGGAGATCCCTGTCAGTTTTTCACTTTTGCAAAATTATCCGAATCCGTTTAATCCGAGTACGACAATTAAATTTTCAACTCCGCAGACCTCTGACGCGAGTCTTGTAGTATTTAACGCTCTCGGTCAAAAGGTAGCTTCTCTTTTAAATGAACGAATGAATGCCGGAAATCATTCCGTAAACTTCAACGCGGAAGGACTTTCGAGCGGGGTTTACTTTTACAGATTAACTGCAGGCAGTTTCAAGTCGGTAAAAAAATTAACGTATTTAAAATAAATATAATTAACTAATAATTTATAACAGCGAGGTAAAAAATGAAAAACAAAATAATAGGACTAAGTATAATATTATTAATCGTTCTTTTAGCGGCGTGTAAATCTGATGAAAATCCGGTTGCAAGCGCGCCGCCTTCAAAATTAAACGGAACGTGGAATGAAAATTCAGTGCAATTTGACGACACACTTTCGATATCTGTTACGCTTAACGAAAAAAACGGTAAAATAACCGGGGGCTATGATTACTTGCTAAAAATTGTCGATTACTCCGGCAATACTAAATTTATGATCGAAGACAATAGAACTTCAGGCAGCGGTTTAACGGGCGCGTTTACCGGCGATAAAGTTAACTTATCTTTTGGGTTGTTTGAATTATCCGGCAATCTTTCAGGCGACGCTTCAAAAATAACCGGTACGGCAATACATATTATTAATACGGATACAATTGCTTATTCGGTTGTATTAAATAAAGTAAAATAACAAGAAAATTTTCCAGAGGAAAAGGAATTATGACTAAAATAATTAATAAAAAGATGCTCTTAATGTTGTTTTTATCATCAATCTTTATTGCCGCTTCATGTACATCGCAAAAAAAAGAAATTGATTCTTCCAAGGAACGGCATATCTCTCCCGGAATAGTTAAAATAATCGGAAAAGTAGTTTCGATAGACGAAAAGCGTTTTTCGTCCGATAACAAAAGTCCTTGCGGCAAATTGCCCTGCATGGCGTTAGTGAAAATCGACTCTGTAATCGGTTACGGAGCGGGAGCGCCTATTATAGGTAAAAAGGACACAATTTTAGTCCGCTTCGCTTTTACTTTATCGGAAACCACAAAAGACTTGTTTCCGAATTTAGATAAACGCCTCCCCGGATTGGAAATTAACTCGGTTTTTAAAGCTAATGTTAGTTTTTTGGCAGCCGAGAAGAATGAAAAAAATAAAATGCAAAATCTATATCAAATATTCTTTTATGAGAAATTATAATAATAACGAAAGGAAATTTCATGAAACATCTGTTATCAAAATCTATAGTCTTATTATTTTTGGGCGTCGCTGTCTTAACCTATTGGAATATTGCCGAATCAGATCCGCTTGAAAAGAAAACCAATTGGGAATCGGCGGTTTCTAAGTTTGATTTGCACTCGGAAAGAGAAAAGGGAATAAACGATATGCTTAAGTATCAGTTTGAGCGGATAAAAGATCCTAAAACAAATAGAATTCCTAATGATATTAGACGAAAAGAACTGGAATTTGCAAAAAGTCTGCCTTCTGTCAAATTCTCTTATCTCAGTAAGGGAGGTAATTCTCTAACAGCAGCCTCATGGAAATCCGAGGGACCGACTAACCAGGGCGGAAGAACAAAAGCAATTGTTCCCGATATTGCGAATGAAAATATTTTATTAGCCGCCGCCGCCGAAGGAGGCGTTTGGCGTTCAACCGACGACGGAGCCAACTGGACTAGCGTTACCGATCCTTCTTCGATTCAAAACGTAGCCGATATCGAGCAGGATATCCGTCCGGGTAAAACAAATACTTGGTATTATGGAACTGGCGAATATTCGTCTAATCTTTTTATAGCCGGCAACGGGTTAGGCAGATTTTTAGGTAACGGAATATTCAAATCTACCGATAACGGATTGACTTGGTTCCCGCTTGAGAGCACTCAAGAAAACAACCCTTCGATGTTTGTTCATCCTTTTCAAATAGTATGGAATATTGAGCTTGACGAATCTAACGCCTCGGAAGATGAAATTTGGGCTGCGTGTGTCGGTGGAGTTTACGGTTCCACAGACGGCGGGGCTACTTGGCCTAAATTTATAAAAGGCGCCGGACAATTATTTGAAATACCGCATTATACAAGCGTATCTGTTGCCGCCGACGGCGGAATTTACGCCGCTTTGAGCACAGGTCTTAAGAGCGGAATTTATTATTCCGCAGACGGTTCAAACTGGACGACAATTAGTCCTTCTTTTTGGCCCGCACAAGTAAATAGAATAGTGATTGCGACAGCTAAAAGCAATAAAAATATTTTATATGTTTTAGCGAATACTCCCGGCGTCGGTAACGCCGGCGCAGCCGACGAAGGAAGCGACGGATACTTGAGTTTGTGGAAATATGACGCTTCAAACGGTCAGTGGACGGATTTGAGTTCTAATTTGCCAGATTTTACAGCTCCCGTATCAGGATTTACTTCTCAATACGGCTATGATTTGTTCATAGACGTTAAGCCGGACGATGAAAATTTTGTTGTTATCGGCGGAACGAATATTTATCGCTCCACGGATGGGTTCTCGACAAAAGTCAACAGTAGCGATTGGATCGGCGGTTATGCGGTTGACAATAACGTTAGTGATTTTGCCAATCATCATCCGGATCAGCATGGTTTATTTTTCCTTTATTCTAATCCCAACGTTGTTTACTCCGCTCACGACGGAGGCGTAAGCAAATCGATGGATATTACCGCGCAGAACATTGTTTGGAAATATCTGAATAACGGATATGTCACTTCCCAATTTTGGTCGGTTGCCATCGATAAAGCGACGGCGAACAGTAATTTAATTATCGGCGGTTTGCAGGATAATGGAAGTTACCTTGATACTCTGGCGAATTCGGCTTCTAATTGGATGGTTCTCGGCGGCGGGGATGGAACTTATGCCGCAATTTCTGATGGATCTGAATATTTTTACATGTCATCACAAAATGGTAATGTTTTCAGATTGAATATTTCGAAAAATGAGTGGGCTATGGTAACTCCTTCCGCCGGCAGCGCTTTTTTATTTGTTACACCCTATATGCTTGACCCTAATAATACAAATGTAATGTATCTATTAGCGGGCGACAGAGTTTGGAGAAACAGCGATGTAACACAAATACCGCCTTTTGATCAAACGCCGACAACTGTTAACTGGTCAACTTTTAACGGACTTGTCGATGGTTTTTCCGCTACGGCATTAGCTATGTCAAAAGCCGCTCCGAATTTATTATATGTAGGAGATAACAATGGAAATGTTTATAAAATTAGCGACGCTTCGGATATGAGTTCTCCGTTTGTGAAAATTAGCGACTCAAATTTTCCGAAAGGATATATTTCTTCAATAGCGGTAAATCCTGAAGATGGAAATAACGCGCTTGTCGGCTTCTCTAATTACAGAGTTCAAAGTCTTTTCGCTACTTTCGACGGCGGGAATAGCTGGGATGCGGTCGGTGGAAATCTGGAACAGAATGCCGACGGAAGCGGAGACGGACCTTCGATAAGAAACGTAAAGATACTGCCGTTTAACGGAGCTACCGTCTATTTAGCCGCGACATCTATCGGTTTATTTACTACAACCGCATTAGACGGAATGAATACGGTTTGGGAATTACAATCTCCTGATGAAATTGGGAATGTGGTTGTTGAGACTATGGATATTAGACCAATAGACGGAACCGTAGTAGTGGGAACTTTCGGCAAGGGAGTTTACAGCAGTAAAAATTTAGTTACATCTGTTAATAACAGCGAAGTACAGCCGGATAAATTTTCGCTCGCGCAAAATTACCCGAATCCTTTCAATCCGAGCACTGCAATTAAATTTACAATCCCTGAATCCGGAAATGTTAGACTTGATGTTTATAATACGCTTGGTCAGAAAGTAGCTTCAATTCTGAATGAGCAAAAGAATGCGGGAACTTATACCGTGAATTTCGATGCGAGCAGCCTATCTAGCGGGATTTACCTTTACATGTTAACCGCCGGCGAACGGACTTCCTCCAAAAAAATGATTTATCTAAAGTAAGTAAAATGCCAATAGCATCTTCATGCTATTGTGCGGCGTGATAATAAAAGATATTTTGTCTTATATAATCGCATAATTTAATAAAATATTAGGGAAACAATAATGAGAAGGACCAATATAATATTCACAATAATATTAACGGCAGTATTATTTGGCGGCTGCGGTCATTCAAACGAACTGGCAAAATTTAACGTAAACAATTCAAAGGTGCTTTTTAGGGAGAATGTTTCGCCGAATGCGCGTTACGTTAAAATTGAACAACAGTCCACCGCCGAAAAAAAGAGCAATGGAGGTCTCGGCGCGGTTCTGGATGTAATTGCCTCTGTAAGCAATAGCGTGCTCGCGGAAGAAAAACAAAATAAATTAAAAGAATCGATTGATACTCAAAAACTTCTCTATGCTGTTTCCGATAATTTACAGGAAGCCATGCATATTTATCTTGAAATAAATCCGGTTGATAAATTATCGGATAAACCCGACTTCATTTGCACAATAACGCTTAAAGAATGTAAACTTTTGTTAAATCAGAATAATGTTTCGATCTACGTAAATGCAACCGCATCGCTGGTTGACAGGGCAACAGGTCAGATAGCGTGGGAAAATTATGAATCGAGAACGATTTCGTTAAGTGAATCATACGGAGATCATATATCGAATTCGGGATTAGAAAGCGTATTTAACGCGCTGCAGTTAGCTTCCTTAGACGAAAATGAAATTAATGAAATTGTTGACGCCGCCGCTGACGATGTTGGAACTTATATGGCGGAAACTTTAAGAAACGACGTAGCTAAATCGCATAAACAGAGAATGGAAATGAATAAGAAATAACAATTTTAATTAGTTGAAAGTGATTCTAACGAATTCGGTTTTCTTTTACATTGGGAGAAATCACAAAAGAGTTATTCCTAAATCTTGAAGTAAGAAAGTCCGGATTAGAGATTGATTCAAAATTTATCTCAAATATTAAAAAGATAATGGGAGAAAATTCTTCCCAAAAAGCAAGATAACAAATTGCGTCATATAACAAACTCTAAAAAATAATTAATAAGGTAAATTATGAAGAAATCATCTATACGGATAGCGGCGGTTCTAACGCTAGGTTTAAGTGCGGTATTTTATTGGAATTATAATCAATTGGATATATCGAAATCAAATTTCAAGAAAATAAATATTAGTAACATGAATGAGACAATAGAAAGCGGACAACGCTCTTATCAAGAAATGGCTGAGTTTCAATTCAGTAGGCTTAAAGACCCGAAAACAAATAAAATCCCGGCTAATATTAGAGCTAAAGAGCTTGAATTTGCAAAACAGTTGCCGACATCAAATGCATTGTTTGATAGGAAAGGAGACGGGTCTATAGCAACTACAACTTGGATTCAAGAAGGTCCTAATAATCAGGGCGGTAGAACAAAAGATATTGTTGCCGATATTATGAACGAAAACATTTTATTGGCTGCGGCGGCTAATGGCGGCATTTGGCGTTCTACTGATGCCGGAACAACATGGACTAATGTAAGCTCTATTGAGACTGTTCAAAATATAACGTCAATTGTTCAGGATAAAAGAGAAGGCAAAACAAATAATTGGTACTATAGCACCGGAGAATTTGATGCAAACCTTTTTATTGACGGAAACGGTTTGGATAGATTTCTTGGCAACGGTTTATGGAAATCAACGGATAATGGAGTCACTTGGAATCTGGCGGGAGAAACTCAATCCGACAACCCTGCGCGATATTCTGATCCTTTTCAAATAACATGGAATATAGAATTGGATAAATCCAATACTGCCGAAAATGAAATTTGGGTGGCGGCATACAGCGGAGTTTTCGGTTCAACAAATGACGGAGTCGATTGGACAATGTCAATTAAAGGAACCGGATCGATCGGCGAATTGCCGGTTTATACAAGCGTTTCAGTTACAAGCAATGGCGGAGTTTATGCCGCTTTGAGTTCAGGCAATAACAGCGGAATTTACTTTTCTGCCGACGGAGCTTCTTGGACAACAATAACGCCCTCGTTTTGGCCGGTTCAAGTAAATAGAATTGTTATTGATGTTGCCGAAAGTAACGAAACTATTTTATATGCGCTTGCAAATACGCCCGGAATCGGAACTTCCGGCGCGGATGATGAAGGCGCAAACGGTTATACCAGTTTGTGGAAATATGACGCGAGT
>CAYNUJ010000135.1:0-8453 GCA_964400095.1 uncultured Melioribacteraceae bacterium | reverse complement strand
GCGCATCCGTCCATCCAGCAGTTAATTTTCTTCTGAACATTTTATTCCTTTGTGACCTTTGTGCCTTCTCCGTGTCCTCTGTGGTTAAGCGAGGTACTCTCTTTACCGCGGAGACGCCAAGACGCGGAGAAACATTGAACACAGATGACACAAATCGAACGGATTTACGCGGAGAGGAACAATTAAAAAATAAGGACGCATTAAACTTTTTATACCTCCTATACATTTATACCCATTATGCCAAACACTCAACGGTATTTTGATTGAACCTTTTTACTACCATATATGTGTTGGGTTTACTACGCAATGTTGACTTTAATATAAAAGTACTCTATATTTAAAATATATTCACGAGAGGATGGGGATGCTTTCAAAAATAGCCGCAATACTGCTGGGCGTTTTTTCCGAAAAGGAACTTAGCGCTTACGAATTAACAAAATTATTAGAAGAATATGAAACTACTAATTATTTCCCAATCGGAGATTCGTCCGTTTACGCTACCGTAAAAAAGCTGGAGATGAAGGAATATATTGAGGGTCGTATTATTCAGGGCGATAAGTCGCCCTCCAAGACTAAATTTAAAATTACCGAAAAAGGCAAAGCCGAGTTAGACAAAACCATTTCCCAATATTTAGATAAACTCATCAAAAACGGCGGGGAATTTGAAATCGGTATTCTTTTGCTTAACAGACTTAAAAAAGATGAAATTATGAAGAAACTCAAAAACAAACTTCATCAGCTCGAAAAGACGTATTATGATTTGAAGAGGATAATTCTCCGACTCGAGCAGAACCGGAGTAACGTGAGTTTTACAACCATTGCCGTTCTAAAGCATAGAAGACATATTGTTGAAGCGGAACGGAAGACAGTAAACGAACTGATAAAATTAATGAATATTCAGCAGGGAAGAAGAAGCGCGAAAAATTTCTACGATCTGCGTATTCAAACATAGACTAATACGGCAAGTTCTTCCGCTGTTGTGCGCAGACCGCGTTATCAAACATTTAAATAGTTTATATTTGGGTTTGCAAAGAAGAGAAAAAAGTAAAATGGAGACTGAAGAAATGATAAACGAAGAATTACTCAGCGTGCTCTGCTGTCCCGAAAGCAAAGCGGAGCTTGTTCTCGACGGTAATTATTTGGTTTCGACCGATAAAGAAACAAGAAGACGTTATAGAATAGAAGACGATATTCCAATTATGCTTATTGACGAGAGCGAAGTATTGGATATGGACGAGTGGAAAAAAATAATGGAGAAACACTCCAAACCCGCTGAGTAAATAAATGTATGTTAATCAAAAATGTTCCGGATGAAATAGAAAGCTATCTTTCCGACGCCGCTAATTTTAAAGGCAAATGTAATTCCGTGTTTATTCCCGAAAATGAAGTAGAACTCATTGAAATTGTTCGGAGGGCTAATAGCGAGTCGTTCCGTGTAACCGTCTCCGGCAACGGAACCGGATTAACCGGAGGAAGAGTCCCTCTCGAAGGGTCGGTTCTTTCCACAGAAAAACTGAATAATATTGTTGAAATAAACGCGTCGAATATGACAGCTAAGGTTCAGCCGGGCGTGTTGCTTTCGGATTTTCAGAATGAAATAAACAATCGCGGTTTATATTATCCACCCGACCCCACGGAAACAAATTGTTTTATAGGCGCCACAATTGCCTTGAATTCTTCCGGAGCAAAATCTTTCAAATACGGAGCCACTCGAAATTTTGTGAATGCGGTGAGAATAGTTCTGCCGGATGGAGGGACTCTATCTTTGCGCAGAGGAGAGGTATTTGCCCGGAACTATAAATTAAAAATTACTGCCGAATCGGGCGGAGAGAAAATAATTGAATTACCGGATTATAAAATGCCGAAAGTAAAAAACGCGGCGGGTTATTTCACCGGAAAAGAGATTGACGCGGTGGATTTATTCATCGGCGCCGAGGGAACTCTCGGTGTAATTACGGAAGCCGAGCTGCGGCTGTTAAACAAACCGGCGGAAGTATTATCCGCAGTCGTTTTCTTTCCGGAAGTACCCGGCGCGATTAATTTTATCCGCCGGGCGGCGCGTTTGTCAAGAGCGCACGAAGAAACAATCGACGCGCTTGGGCTGGAGTTTTTCGACGGAGCTGCGCTCAATTTTTTAAAAGCCGATTTCCCCGGTATTCCTCAATGTGCCGCGGCTGTTTGGTTTGAGCAGGAATTGAAGGACGACGAAGAACAGATTATTAATGTTTGGAGCGACTTAATTTTGGAATTCGGAGGAGACGAAGAAAATTCGTGGATTGCGATTAACGCAAAGGAGAGAGAAAAATTTAAGAATTTTCGTCATGCAATTTCGTATAAAGTAAGCGAATATATAGCCGGAAAAAATTTAACAAAAGTGGGAACGGATACAGCCGTGCCGGAGAGTGAATTTATCGACTTTTATTACGAAGCGGAAAAAATTGTGAACGACGGCGGGATAGAACATTTGAACTACGGGCACTTCGGCGATTGTCATATGCATTTAAATATGCTTCCGGGTGACGAAAGGGAATTCAAAACCGCAAAGGAATTGTATAGGGAAATTTGTAAATTGGCTGTAAATAAAGGTGGAACGGTCTCCGCCGAGCATGGAATTGGAAAACTCAAAAAAGAATATCTTCTGCTGATGTATGGAGAAAGAAACATAAGGCAGATGGCTTCGGTTAAAAAAACTCTTGACCCGAATTTAATATTAAATATAGGAAATATTTTTGACGAAAAGTATTTCGATTGAATGAAGAAAGCAATTCTCCTCATATTATTTTTTACGGCATGTTCCGCGCCTTTTGCGCAGAACAATAATTTATTGGGAAATCGTTTTCGCTTGGCTCAGAGTTACGAACGCGCGCATAAATTTAAAGAAGCGAAAAGTATTTACTCCGAATTGCATAAAATACAGCCGTGGAATTTTCAGTATATGAGTGCGCTAAATAATGTTTATTTGGAATTAAAGGATTATGAAGCCTCAATAAATTTGCTCAATACAAGAATTGAAGCAAACCCTGCGGATATAAACCTGAACGCTTTGCTCGGTAAAACATACTACACAATGGGAAACTACGAAAAAGCTTTCGATATATGGAATTCTTCCCTCGACAAAGTCGGAAATAATCCGGTTAATTACAGAATTATAGCCAACGCGGCTATTGAAATGCGGGCGTTTGACGAAGCGATTGAAATATTGAAATCCGCTAAAGAGAAATACGCCGGAAATGAAATGTTTCTATTCGATTTGGCGAATCTTTATACCGTTACAATGAATTACCGCGGCGCTGTGGATGAATACTGCTCAATCCTCCTTACGCACCCACAAAATTTATCGCTAGTAAAGAACAGGCTTTCCCAAATACTTGGCAATCACGGGGCTGTTAATGTAGCTGAAAATGTGATTCGAAGATATTTTGAGAAAACCGAGGATCGGCAATATTTGAACCTCCTTGCGTTTGTTTATTTTCAGACCAAACAGTTTAAAAAAGCTTTCGAAGTAAATAAACGGCTTGAAGAAGATTTTAACGGAAACGGATCGGGGATGTACACTTTCGCGCAAACGGCATACAGGGAGGACGAAATAGAACTTGCGGTAAAAGCTTTTCGATATGTAATTGACCGTTATCCCCAAATGCCGGTAATTCCCAACGCAAAACTCGGATATGCAAAAACACTCGAAAAGTCTATTCTGCTGAACTCTGCCGATAGCGCCGAAAGCTGGAAGCCGATTAAACCGCCTAAAAATTACCCTTCGAGTAAATTTAACGAAGCGATAAACTCGTACAAAGAATTGCTGAAATATTATTCGTCCCCATCAATTGTAGCCGAAGTTTATTTTAGGATTGGGTCTGTTTATAAAGACCGCTTAAACAACACGGATTCGTCCACTGCATATTTTATCCGCTGCATCGAACAATATCCGGGGTCGCAGTTTGCGTTTAATTCCATTTTTGAGCTGGGAGAGCAATATATGGAAGCAGGGAAAATTAAAAAGGCGTCAGCGGAGTTTAATAAATTAATTAAAATGCAAAGAGCGGAGAGGAATTTAAAAAGCAAAGCGCAAATTAAACTGAGCCGAATCAATTTCTGGCTTGGCAGGTTCGGCGAAGCGTTAGAGGGTCTTGGGGAAATATCAAAAAATTTGAGCGACGATAACGTTAACGACGCGCTGCAATTATCGATGCTGATTACTACAATGAGGAAAGACTCGCTGACGCTTTTGGATTTCGCGAGAGCGGATATGTTTGCCGTTCGGAGCGATTATAAAGAGGCGCTTAAAATTTATTTAAAACTATCCGATAAAGAAAATTTACTCATTTGGAACAGCTTCGCGAGATACAAAGCGGCGGAAATTTTTATTGTGGATCATAAATTAGCCGAAGCCGAATCGGCTCTTAAATCTATTTCGAAAGACGAAAAACCCTCTCTGGTGAAGGATAAAGCCTTGTTTCTTCTTGGAAAGTTATATCAGTTCGGACTAAAGGAAGAAAAAAAGGCGATTGGAACTTATCAAAAATTACTTGAAAATTTCCCCAACTCATTATATCTTGACAAGGTGAGAGTTTTCATTAATTCCATTCAGACTTAAAGGACAAGGATGACAGAACATATTAAAGACGAAGACATAACATGTTCCTTCTGCGGAAGGAAAGGAAATGAAGTTGCCAGCATGGTGGCGGGACCCGATGTTTATATTTGCGACGACTGTATTCGCACAAGTTTCGATATACTTAAAAATAACCTGGCGGCGTATAATTCCAAAAACTTGAGACCGGAGGGACTTACTCCGAGTATGATAAAGAAAAGTCTCGACGAGCACGTTATCGGGCAGGAGAAGGCAAAACGAGTTCTCTCCGTCGCGGTTTATAATCATTATAAAAGAATTAATTCCCACAATTCATTTTTTGAAATGGACGATGTGGAAATTGAAAAAAGCAATATTCTTCTTATCGGCTCTACCGGAGTCGGCAAGACGCTTATAGCGCAGACGCTGGCAAAAATATTGGACGTTCCGTTCGCGATTGCAGACGCAACAACGTTAACCGAAGCCGGATATGTGGGCGATGACGTTGAAACGGTGCTTGTTAGGCTTCTTCAAGCGGCGGATTACAATTTAGACCGCGCTCAGCGGGGAATTGTTTACATCGACGAAATTGATAAAGTCGCGCGTAAAAGCGAGAGTACTTCAATTACACGGGATGTTTCGGGAGAAGGCGTTCAGCAGGCGCTATTAAAAATTTTGGAAGGAACTGTCGCCGGCGTTCCTCCGAGAGGCGGCAGAAAACATCCCGAGCAAAGTTTAATAAACATTGACACGAAAAATATTTTATTTATTTGCGGTGGAGCTTTCGACGGAATAGAACCTATTATAGCAAAAAGGAACAATCAGAATACTATCGGTTTCGGCAACGAATCGAAAAAATCGAAACTCAATTCCGACGATCTTATTCAATTGGTTGTGCCCGAAGATTTAGTGCATTACGGATTGATTCCCGAGCTGGTCGGAAGAATACCGATTGTAGCCCCGCTTCATCCTTTGGACGATAAAGCTCTGAAAAACATCCTCACTCAGCCGCGAAACGCCATAATCAAGCAATTCAAAAAATTGTTTATTATGGAAGGCGTTGAATTGGAATTCGATAAGCTCGCGTTAAACGCAATAGTAAAAAAAGCTATCGAAAGGAAAACCGGCGCGCGCGCGCTTCGCTCTATTGTTGAAGGAATTCTTTTGGACGTTATGTACGAACTCCCGGAACTTGACAATGTTGATAAATGCTTAATAACAAAAGATACCGTGGATAAAGGCAAAAAACCTCTCTATTTGGAATCCGATAGAAAATCAGCTTAAATTTTTTGAAAAGCGGGGATTTATGTCCTCGCTTTTCTTTTTATTGCTTCAGCTAAAATTTCTAATGAATCTTGAAACCCCTCTCGTTTAATTCCGTTTTATAAACTGAGTTCGTTTCGTCTTCGGTTAAATATAAAATGTTTAAATTCTTTCCGCCGAACTCAACATTGCTCGGTTTTTTGCCCGGAGTTTTAATTCTGTTAATAATTTTTCTTTCATGGGAAATGACAAACAGCGCGCCGCCGCCGAAATGAGCGACGTACATATTGCCTTTTGTATCGAAATTCATCCCGTCGGGGTCGCCGCCGGGAAGTTCGATAAACACTTTTTTATCGGTTAGAACCCCGTTTTCATTTCGCTTGAAACTAAGTATTCTGCTTCTCGCCGATTCGGAAAGATAAAGTCGTCCGTCAATCGGCGATATACCCAATCCGTTCGGGAAGGTTAACGAATCCGCCGCTAATATTAATTTTCCGTCGGCAATATTATAAAAAAATATTCTGCCGTCGGGTTTGTTTTTGCCGTAACTTTTCGGATCGGAAAAATATAGATTTCCGTTATTATCAAAAGTTATGTCGTTTGGTCTGTTAAACGGTTTTCCGTTGAAGCCCGGAATAAGAATCTCGGATTTCCCGCCGGTTATTTTTAAAATAGCGCCCAGTCCATAATCGCATGCGTAAATTGCGTCTCCCGAAACGATCATTCCGTTTGTTTTAATATAATTTACGCTGTCAGCAATTAAAAGCGTATCCGCTTTGTCGTCTTTTATTCTGGTTATCCAATTTCCGTAGCAGTTGGATACATACAAAGAATTATCCGCTTCAGACCACGCGGGACCCTCCGGAAATTTTTGGTTGACGCTCACCGTCTGCCATTTTATTGTATCCTTTTGCGCTTTAACCGCGCTCACAAAAATCGAAAAGAACATGATTATTAAAATTGATTTCAATTTGATTCCATTAGATGTTATTTTACCACTCAATATAATGAGAAATGAAATAAACTTATTTATATTTGTCGTTGTCAAAGCGGAAATGAACCGATTGTTTAAGGAGCGCTGCGTGAAACATAGTTTGTGGAAATTTATGATTCTTTTACCGGTTTTATTTGTTCAAAGCTGCGGGGGATACAAGCTAATCAGCCGTTTGCCCGGCGACAGCCCTATCGTCATTGACGGAAAAGCAGATGATTGGCGGGGAAACTTAAAATATTTAGAGGAAGAAAAAGCCGCGGTAGCTTTCGCCAACGATAAAGATTTTATTTATTTATGTTATACAACAAAAGAACGGTCTAATATCATTCAAATTTTGAGCGGCGGATTAACTGTGTGGTTCAAACCCCACAACGGAAAAACCATCGGCGTGGAATATCCCCTAAAACTTCATGTCGGCAGAAAAGCACAGCGGAATAGAAACGATATGAACTATTTAAGGCTAAGAGAATTATATAATTCGACGATTGAAAACAATCCCGATTACCGCATTGTAAACGAGGATTCTTTTCCCATTGTTACGTATAATTTTGAAGAAAAAACCGGAATTGTGCTTGTAATGAACTATGAAAACTCAAAATTAGTATTCGAATTGAAGATTCCGCTTACACGCGATAAAAACAAATACGACGCAGTTCAGGCGGAAACGGGGGAAGAAATTACGGTTAGAATCGAAACCGGAGATTTAGAACCGGCGCGCCGTATGAGTAATAGAATGTGGAAAGAAAAGCGCGGACAAGGAGCCGGGGGTTCCGATCGGGGAGGTCCGCCTTTAAATGCATTTAACGATTCGGATCTGAATAAAGTTGATTTCTCTTTTTCCGTAATTTTATCTGCCGCGCAAGCAAGATAATATTACATAACTGCGCCTTATTTTTTATCTTTGCAAGTAAAAACAAGGAGAATTCATGGCAAAAAAATCATCGTTCGATATTGTGTCCGAAGTTGATATGCAGGAGGTTGACAACGCGCTCAACCAGGCTTCAAAAGAAATTCATCAGCGTTACGATTTGAAAGACTCCCACACCGAGTGGAAGTTAAATAAGAAGGAGAAAATACTTACCCTCCATACAAAGGACGACTACTCGCGTAAGCAGTCTATCGACATACTGCAGTCAAAATTTATTAAAAGAAAAATTTCGTTAAAAGCGCTGAAAATGGACGAGCCGGAAAACGCTTCGGGGGGAACGCTGCGCCAGGTAATTCACCTGCAGAGCGGAATATCGAAAGAGAACGCGAAGAAAATCACAAAACTTATCAAAGATCTGAAATTGAAAGTGAGCGCTCAGATTATGGACGAGAAAGTAAGAGTTCAAGGCGCCAAGAGAGACGATCTTCAAGAAGTTATTCAAGCCGTGCGGGACGCCGATTTCGATTTCCCCACTCAGTTTACGAATTACCAATAGAATTTATTTGTCTTAAAACGTTATTTTGCAGACTCTTTTTTCTGTTTAGCGAATATAAAAGTATATTTGGTCTGTTAAAAATAATCTTTAAATAACCATTGCAAAAAGGAGAACCATGGAAAATAAAACTATTCACACATGTTTGAATTGCGGGCGAAGCGAAAATGAAGCTCCGGTTATTCAAATTAGATTTGCGGGTAAA
>CAYNUJ010000134.1:1790-8527 GCA_964400095.1 uncultured Melioribacteraceae bacterium | reverse complement strand
AGTATATTTATTTTGCCTTGATTATCTGTTCTATAAAAATACCAGCTAAAATCATTTAAAGTATCAACGTAACTATAAAATCTTGCCGGACTTCTTAAGTCTGCCCAATCATAGGATATCCCAATCATAGTGCCTTCTGGCACGGTTTGTCCGCTTGAATCCTTAATTGTAAGAGTAATATTAGCCGTAGGGAAATCAATTCCTTCGCCGCTGAATATATGATCTTTATCCGACTGCCACAATACGGTTGCAGGGCTCTGCGCTGATATTTTAGGCGAAATTAATAAAAAGCAGATAATTATTATTTTTACGGTAAATTTATTTTTATAATGCATAATCACTCCAAAAGTTATTTCTAATAATTTATATCTTTCTTTTTTTAATCTCTTAAGCAGCGAATACTATATCCGTTATTCTTATCGGCATAATTGAAATTAATGTAATCCTTATTGTTGTAAAGAAAAATGATGTTGGCATGTCCGGAACCATCCTGCGAAGTATTCCAAAAGTCGGTGAATTCGCCCAAACTGTAGAACACGCCATCCCCGTAATATCGAGTTCCAGTCAACAAAGCTGAAAAACCGCTCGAATCTGTGCCTGCGCCCTCTCCGATCCCTTCTCCAATTGCTTTCAATGCGTTTCCACCCGTGTACAGCCATGAGTAAATTTTTTCTCCGACAGTTTCCGATAATATTTCCATTTCGGTTTTAGTCGGAATGTGCCAACCGTCCGGACAAATACCCTGCGCGCCCTCGGTAGAAACATACTGCATCGCTTCGTTCCATTGGTATAAACCGCCGTAATCCGTACAAAATGCAGGGTCGTTTTCATAACAATATTTCTCTATTATTCCGTTGTCGGTTTGATTGTCGTCAACACTATTGTTTATTATCATTGTTCCAACATCCAAATTTTCTTTTAACCAACATTGACTTCCAATCAGTACTGTGTTATACGTTTTACCGGCATAAATTAGCGATTCTCCGCATATAAGCGTATCATCGGCAATTATTTTAATTACAATGCTATCGCTGTAGAATTGCGGATGTTCTGCGCCGAAATTCCAAACGATATGTTTCCCGGCTCCGGTGGTTATACCTTTGCCGATGTCACCGTAAACACTGTCGGCGGGGAAATTCCATGTCAGTCCGGCGTCGCTCGAAACCTCCATAGAAACTTTCACCCTGCCGTTTGAACTGTCGTAAACGTCATAATATATATCTACAATAAATGACCGGTCTTCTCTTTCATGAAACTCTACGTTTGAAACCACCGGCGATGCGCTTTGAGCGAATAAAGCCGGGATTAATCCGAATGTAAGATATATTAAAATAGTTCTCATTTATTTTTTCCACAAAATTTTCTTGTTATTGACTTATTAAAATTCCGCGCCGTATTTTAAAATTCTCCGCATGTCTTTTACAAGCCTGCTATTTGAGTAAAAACATCTTCTTAGAGCTTATCTTTTGTCCGTTGATTCCGCGGGCTTCAAAACGATAAAAATAAATGCCGGAACTCACTTCCGCGCCGGAATTATTCTTTCCGTTCCACCGAACAAAATGACTGCCGCGCGAATTATTTCCGTCAACTAATTTTCTAATAAGCTCTCCTAATTCATTATAGATAAACAACTTTACATTGGCGTCTTCGGGCAAATAATATTGAATTGTTGTTGATGGATTAAACGGATTGGGGTAAGCGTCGAGAATTTGGTATTCCCCCGGATTTGAAGTAAAAACATCCTTAATGCCCGTAACGAGCGAGTCGATAGAGAACAAGGTATTGCTGATATCTCTGTTGCTGCTGTCCGCGGCGTCGCTTAATCTTATTAAGCAAAATTTCGACGGTTTATTCGGCACAAACCAGTCGTACGAGGAATCCGCCGCGCGAAAAGAACTCGACTCGGTAGTCCATGTGGCGCCGTTATCCGTTGTGTATTCAATTTTAAGGCTATCAATGTTATTCGGAGGAATTTCCCATTTAATTTTTTGTGTCGTTCCGGCGTTCCAAATTTCTCCGCCGTTCGGCGCTATGACTTGAATAGTCGAACTTGTATCCGCCAACGGCGACCAAATCATAAAAGTATCATAACTATAACCATAAGCTCCGTAATGTCCATATAAATAGGGCGTTTCATAAATTGAGACAAGACAATCGTACGAAGGAGTGTAAGGCACAAACCATGAATAAACAGTATCGGCGGAAGGAACTGATTCGGCAATCGTTAGCCAAGTATTTCCTCTATCGGTAGTATATTCTATTTTTACATTCGCAAAATATTTACTTGGAGCATACCATTTTATCTCATGAACTGAGCCGGATTTCCATATTTCTCCGCTGTCTGGCGATATTACCGAGATGTATAACGACGAAACTATCCCCACAGCGGAAACGGCTTCCCCTTTGCCTGCTGATTTAAGCGTTATATTAAATACAAAAAAGAATAAAAATAATATTCGCCAAAGAATTCTCATATTGGCGCTCCTAATTATTATTGCCTTGTTTTCGGACTCCAAGAATAAATTGAATGTCATAATATAAATATACGGACAAGTCGGGGAAAATTACGGAAAGAAGAAAAAATTATTGAGTGTTGGAATATCCCGCCCAATAGAAAGGATGAGAAAACATTGAAATGGAAGGGGATGAAAACATATCAATCTGGGCAAGCTTTAACGCTTCCGAAACGGGCAAGTGCGAATTTCTTATTTTGGCGAGATAACGGTAAAAATTAAGCATTAATTCGGCGCCCGATTTATCGTTTATATACCATCCGGCTGAAATAACAGATTTGGCGCCGATATCTTTAAGAGTGCGGACAAAACTGAACATATCTAGCGAGCCGGGGTTATCGGATGAAATACCGGAAGTTAAACCGGATTGGCAGCTGCTTAATATTACTAATTCAGGCGAAAATTTATATTTATAGATGTCAATCAATTTCAATGTTTTATCGTAAAACTCTATTCCGGAATATAAAGGATTAAGCCCGTTTACTTTTGAATGCCCCGCAAAATGAACTACGTCGAACAATCCGGCGTTTTCTATGAAGTTTAATGTGGTGGCGTTATCCCCGAGTAAAAATTTCCGGTACTGAAAAAGTGAAACAGGTATTTCGTTAACTTCTTTTTGGGAATAAATTAACTTGGCGTTCGGAGCTATTGCTAAGATTGACTTGGGTTTTTTAAAATCCATCTCTTTACCGCTGATAAAATCTAACGCGCTGCAACAATAAATGATATTAAATTTCTCTATCAAAGGAACCCGCTGTTTTTCAGAACCGGGTGCAAGCAAAGCGGCGAATGGAAGATGATAAAAAATTCCGGTCGGCGAAATAATTAAAGACTTAATTTTAACCGAGTCGAATAATGCTTCCAAAGGAGAAAAAATCAGACTATACAAACGTGCGGCGGGTTTTTTCCAGTAATTATCGTTCGGATATTTACTTCCCCGCTCAATTGTTTTCAGAAAAAACTTTATCTCATTTTTTATATCTGCATAGTTTTCAGCTAAGCGAAATACTATTATTTTATTTCGATTTGAGACTAATATGTAGCAGTTGTTAGCGCCGGAAACAAAACTTAAGTAGGTCTCGTCGTTATTTAATTTTTCGTTTAATTTTTCAATTGAAGCGGAATACTTATGCAGGCTGCCTTTATTCATTTTATCTATGGAAATAGCGCGGTTAAGAATATTGCCTTCAAGATGATTAAGTATCATCGATAATGAATCCGCATATAAATTGAATGATTTACTTCCATCGTTAGAAAGGATTCCATTCAGATAATGAACGAAAGAATCCGATTTGCCGTTGGTGATATTTGCGGAATAATATGAGGAGAAGCGTTTTTCTCTTTCGCTGAAATAGTAGAATTTATCCCAATCTTTCAACTTATAAAGAACGTCGAACATCATCGAATAGCAGATTGTTCTGTATGAATTTATTTGGGAAATTATTGATTCAAAACCTAATATTCCGCCGGATTTCACAATTGTATCTTCGTAAAGACTTTCAAAACGATCGGTAATGTATTTCAGAATCCGGTATGCCGATAAATAATCGCCTTGGGCGGCAAATAACTGGGATTTCCAAATATCCGGCAAAATAGCCAAATATTTTATAGAATTATAAGAACTTATTTTATTTTTAATTTCAGCCATCACTCTTTCAGCTTCGTCGAATCTTTTCGCTTTGAGCAGGGGAGTGAAATAGCAGGAGTAAGCGCTGAACATATATGCTTCGGAGCCTGATTTTTCAGCGGATTTAATCACTTTCTTGCCTAATTTCAGTAATTCATCGTTGGGTAAAGATGCGGTTTTTTCCTGAAATTCGCGAAGCTGCCGTATGAATTTTGCGTCGTTTGAAAAATGAAGGCTCGAATCAGTGCGAATTTCCGATTCATAAATCAACTCGCTGTAACTATTATAAAAAGTAAGCAGGGAATTTGAGGCTATTTCCGCGCCCCATTTGTAGCCGACGGCTTTGCTGATGGAATCGGATTTTTCCAGGAATTTTAATTTTAACGAGGTAATTTCTTTCACATAAACAGGAAAATTACCAAAAAAATAATAGCTGTCGGCTAAGCCAATTAAATCCCCGGTTTCCATTCTTATTTTCATCGCTTTCAACTGATATTCAAAATTCTTAGTCCAGTTTTTAAGATCGAAATAAAGCAATCCAATATCGCTGAGAGTAGTAGCCTCGCCGATTTTGTTGCCGCACTTTTTGTATAAATCCAATGCGGGTAAATAGAATTGAGTTTTTGCTTTATTCAAATCACCTCTGTACCATGCAATAACGCCAAGTTGCCTAAGAGCATTTGCTAATTCAAGAATACTGCTGTCCGATAGTGCGAAATTCTTTGCGATATTTTGATAATAAGCTGCGGAATCGAGGTTGCCTTTGAAAAATGAAATTAAACCGAGAACGTTGTATGCCCGCGAAAGAATATATCCCTCGCCGGCGTTCTCAATTGCTTTTCGCGCGAAAACGCCTGCGCTGTCCATATCGCCGAGATAATATTTTACTATCGCTTTATCGGTAAATATAATTGGGGAGGGAAGCGTATCAATTCTGCAGTGACGGTTGAAAAATTCATCCGCTTTCTTTACTTTTCCTCTTTGGAGTAAAGTTCTGAAATAGATATAGTTGAAACCGCAATTATTAGATTTTACGGCAGTACGATATTTTTCGCATAATTCTTCAGCAAGCTTAAATTTGTTTTGTTTGAGAGCGGAATGGATCTTCTGAATATCATTCGCGTCCGATTCCCGCGCGCAGCTTATCAATAGGAACGACAAGTACGCGAGAATAAAGCCAAGTGCGGATATTTTTCGAATTTTAAGGAATGCCATAGCTGAACGAGGTTAGATGGGACTGCGTTTTTGAGCCGTCTTTGTGTATTGCCTCAACCATCCAAAGGTATATCTTTCCCCGCGAAAGACCGTTAGTTTTATCCATTACGAATTCGTTTGAATTCGCGGACGTTTTAAAAATTATCTCTCCTTTCGTATCATAAAGTATAAAATTATATGTTAGAATATTCGGTTCTTCTTTCCAACGGAAGATTATTTTATCGGAAGTTACATTCGTACCGTTTTCTGGAAACGAAACTTGTAATGTTTCATTTCCGTTCATATCTCTGTATGCGTGTTGCGTATTATCTTCAAAATTCAAATAGAACGCTAATATCGCAATAATTATTCCTATCCCCGCAAACGCGAATTGGCTTTTGCGCGCAGCCGGCAATTGAAAAATCCGATCCCAAAAATAAGTCTCACTTAATCCGGCTGTTTTATATGCCTTCTCTAAAAATATTTTCTCCGGATTTTCTTCTTCAATAAATTCCGAAGCCGCGATAGTCTCGGTGATAGCGGTTACTCTCATGTAACAATCTTTGCATTCGTCCAAGTGTGCAAGTATTTTTTTCCGGTCTACCCCGGTTAATAAATCATCATAAAACGAAGCTATATCAGTTTCACTAATATGCATAGGTTTCGCGTCCTTTTAAAATTATTTTTTGTATTTAGTATATACGGACAAAAGACAAAAAATTACAATAATTTTTTCTTAACGGCTTTTTCTCTCAGAGAGAATAAAACTTTGTCGAGTACTGTATAAATTTTTCTCTGCGGTAATTTAACGAACGATGCAATTTCTTTCGCGGTCCAATCATTCCAATATTTTAGTTTTACAATTACTCTTTCTCTTGCCGAAAATTCTTTTAAGCTTTCATTCAGAAAATTAATAATCTCCGATTTTTCGATTCCCAAATTCGGAGCGTCGTTACTCGAAACAATGTTTTCATTCAACGGGACTGTTTTTCTAAACCGGAATTTTGTCCGTCCGTTTCGTCTTCCTTCCAGAACCTCATTAATGCCGCCAAGTAAAACAATCACTCTGTTTTCGTCGATATTTATTAGATGCTCCGCGATTTGAGTTTCGTTAAATCCTTTCCAATAATATAATTTGTAAATCTTTTTTTCATCTTCCGTCATTCTCTCAATAACCGAAGGTAATCTTTCCCTCCCTCTAACCGAGCGAATTTCGTCTAAACATAAATTTGAAACAACTACTTTAAGCCAAGTGGAAAATTTTGCTTTCCGGTGGTCAAATCCTTTGTATTTCTTGAGTGTGTTGAATGAATTATCGCATAGATGAGAACAAACGAAAATATATTTATTCATTACTTCGTCGTAATCTTCGCTAAAAGTGCGGATGATTTTTATAATAAGAC
>CAYNUJ010000134.1:0-1690 GCA_964400095.1 uncultured Melioribacteraceae bacterium | reverse complement strand
GCTGAGAATGTTTTGAAACCGAGTAGAAAAGCGATCAGCAATAAAAACGCCGCGGAAAAATAAAGCAAGGAATTGAATTTTTTAACCTCGAGAAAAACCGAATTATTATTCCCTGTAAGAACGAAAGCCGCCCAATAATAAGGATTTGAGGAAACATTTTTCAAGAAATCTTTTTTAGCCGATTGCAGCGCGGCGGCGGGTTCTTTAACGGAAGAAAGATAGTAATAAAATAATTCCATAAATTCAGCCGAACTTTTATCGTTTATATCCCAAAGAGTAGTTATGATATTCTGCGCTCCGGCTTCCGAAAAAACTTTCTGCATCCCGATAATTCCTTCTCCGTTCATTATTTTTCCCAAAGCGGTTCGGCAAGCGGAGAGCACAACTAAATTGCCGTGAATATTAAGTCCGGCAATTTCCCCCGGTTCTAATAATCCGCCGTTGGATTTATCCGAAGGAGAAAATACAATTATAGGACGTTCTTTGTTCAAGAACGCATGAGTGGAAATGTGAATGACGGATTTGTCCAAAACGTTTTCTTTGAAATTCTTTTCCGTAGCTTCTCCGGCTTTGAATAATTGCACATTCTCGAACAAATTGGAAATATTCTCGATCTCCTCATTCGAATAGGCGAGAGGAGAAAAAGTTAAAGTCCGGGATATAAGTTTGCTTCCTAAAGCGCCCTCCCCGCGGAAGTTTATCCCGGGCTGACCGGAATTGAATTTAGGATTCCCGATTACAAGCAGACCTTTGTCGTCGTTCAAAGGCAGATTGGCAAGCAGAATTTTTGCCGACAGAGCGTATCTGATTTCATATTTTTCGATTAAATAATGCGCTTTATCGTAGCGGAACTCGCCGTATTGACTTTCGTAATCGGTTACGAGAAATTCAAACGGAAGCGACGAAAAAAAACCGGAAACCGAAAAAATTAAGCTATTGATCCCTTTTAATTTTGCCGCCGCTTTGCTAAAGAGCAATTGATATAATTTATTTGAATATTTTGAGTTAAATGCAAATAAGTCGTGATTGAAATAGATATTTTCGGAAGAGATATTTTTATCGTAATAGGGGGAAATTTCTGAAATCAGCTTTCTGATTTTATCTTCATCGACATTAATAGTATATGTGAAAAATCCGCTTTTTGTAATCACAAATACTTGACAGAAATTTTCAGCCGGAAAGAGACTGATAAACGCTTCGTTTTTCTTCAACTTTGTTCTGAGCTTTGCTGCGGCGTTACCGCTTAATGGAATAAAATGATCGTAATTATTTAATTCCGAAAGAAGCCGCTTCCGGATTTTTGGGAGAGAATCGACTTGCGATTCTTCGTAAAAACCGGAACTCAATTGCCAATTAATATCGAAATATTTTGTGAGGAATTTCTCCGGCAATCTTGTCGTCAATAGATTGTGATAAGTATTGAACGATTTGCTCATCTCGAATATTGAGAATGCTTTTTCGGGTTTGTTGTTTTTCAATAAGAACGAAACATAATCCTTAGGCAGTTCATATGAATTACTTAAAAAATCGATCTGCAGTTCGTCTGTTTTATAAAGCGAACTTAATATGACGTTATATTCTTGAAAAGCCAAATCGTAATATTTTTCCGCTGAAATAGGATCTTTCGTAATTTTCGCCAATTGATAATAGAGCGAAGCCAGACTATTATGGTCATAAATTTCCCGCGAAA
>CAYNUJ010000133.1:6964-8555 GCA_964400095.1 uncultured Melioribacteraceae bacterium | reverse complement strand
AAAATTTAACCTAAAATTAAAAAAATGATAATTGTTGATTTATTACGTATTTTATAAATTTAAAAAGAAGATTTAGTTTTTAATGAAATTAGCGCTAACAGACAACACCAAAATAAAATTTAGCGGTCATGCTTTACAGCGTATGTTTGCACGCGGATTTCAAAAAAGTATGGTTGTTGAAGCGGTAAAAACGGGTGATATTATAAAAGATTATCCCGAAGATTATCCTTACCCGAGTTATCTGCTTTTAGCAAAAGTTAAAGGCGAAGTTATACATATAGTTTCTGCATTTAATACAATTTTGGATGAAATTTATATTATTACAGTTTACAGACCGGATAAAAAATTGTGGTCTGATGATTTTAAGACAAGGAGAAAATAATGCGTTGTGTAATTTGTAAAAACGGGGAAACGGAAAATGGATTTGTAACCGTAACATTACAGCGTGAAGAATCTACGATTATTTTTAAAGAAGTTCCGGCAGAGGTTTGTATTAATTGCGGCGAATATTATTTATCGGAAGAAATTTCTGAAAAATTGTTGGAACGCGCTGAACAGTCAGCCGCAAAAGGAGTTATGATTGAAATCCAAAAATATGCCGCTTGAATAATTAACGTTTTCTTGCTTTCAAAGATGTAAAAACAATTCCATATTTTTAATTGAACTGCTCCGTAGTTCTTCACGTTTTTTTTCAATTTATGGACTTCGCCCATTCCGTCGGCTGCCGGATTAAAAAGTTATTGTAAATTGAAGTGCTTTGAACTTCCGTTTTTTTATTTCCAATAATTTACTTTTTGTCCGACTGCAGGCAGTCGAATTCACAATAGCCTCGAACGCTTGCTGGACTCTTACAGAGAAGTTCGAGAATTTGGAAAAAAGACAGCCCCGCAACTGCGAACCTGTCGCGACGTAACGAAGTGAAGTCGGGAACAGTTAAATTAACAATTATTTTTTCATTGTGTTGAATTCAGTTTATCCAGCCTCTCTTTAATCTTATCCATCTCCGAAATAATTGAGGCGACTTTAGCTATTTCCAAATTCGGGAATTCATCTTTGGCGAATTGAATTTTCTCCGCGTCGCTGCAGTCGCCCGGACAAGCATCGACAGCTTTCACTATTTTAAGCGCAAGCTTTTTCCTCAAAATTTCTTCCAATAAAATATACGCGGCTTTATCCAACGTACCCTCCAAAGCTTTAAATTGAAGGTAAACTTCGTTTAGACTCTTTCCCTCGTCAATCATCTTTTCGATTGATTCAATTTTCCCCTTTAAGTAGTGAAGATGATGTTTAAATTGTTTTATTTCATCGTGAAGTTCCATTGTTAACTCCCAATAATATTTCCATTTTCAACAAATCAATATAATATAATTAAAGAATACCGATGTAATCTGATTAACAAAAGGGATTTATTCTTTTGTTATTGATACGTGAATCATATTTTAAATTACAATATCTGCTTCGAAATAATTGCAAAAGTATTTCTATTATGTCTGCCAAACATTATTTTTGCGGGGAATAAAGTTGACTGACAAAACGAACATTGTTTCAATAACTAATTACTTGGAAAGGAAAATAGAAAAAGTAGATTTCT
>CAYNUJ010000133.1:0-6864 GCA_964400095.1 uncultured Melioribacteraceae bacterium | reverse complement strand
CAACTGTTTATAACACAGACCGCGAAGTTTTCTTTGCGTACTCTGCGTATTCCCTTTACGCGCTTTGCGTGAAAAAATGAATAGCCCGGAGCGCTCATCACCTTACTCTCGTCGCATTTAAAATTGCAATAAGCGCCACTCCCATATCGCCGAAGACGGCTTCCCACATAGTTGCAATTCCGAACGCCGCGAGAATAATGAACAGAAGTTTAACGCCGAGTGCGAAAAGTATATTCTGCCATACGACCCTTCTCGTCTTCTTCGCGATTCTAATTGAAGTTGGAACGCTCGAAGGAGTATCGTTCATAAGCACAACATCCGCGGTTTCAACAGCCGCGTCGGAACCGAGAGCGCCCATTGCAATTCCCACGTCGGCGCGGGCGAGAACCGGCGCGTCGTTAATGCCGTCGCCTACAAACGCAACTTTGTCGTTTTTGCCCGATTCAGTAATGAATTTTTCAATATACTCCACTTTATCTTCCGGCAATAATTCCGGATAAACCTCGTCAATATTCAGCTTTTTAGCTATAATTTCAGCCGCGAAAGAATTGTCGCCGGTTAACATTACTGTTTTCCGCACTCCGAGTTTTTTAAGTTCCTTGATCGCCATAGCGGCGTCTTCTTTTATTGTGTCCGAAATTACAATGTAACCCGCATAAGTTGAATCTATCGTTATATAAACCACCGTTTCTTCCACGTCGCATTTATCGTGCGCGATATTTCTGCTGTGCAAAAGTTTATCATTACCCGCAAGAACAACCTTACCGTCAACTTCCGCTTCGATTCCATGACCGGCTATTTCATTTACGCCGCTTATTTTTGCTTGGTCTATAACCTTCCCGTAATCTTCCAAAATAGACTGCGCGATAGGATGATTGGAGTTTGCTTCGGCGTGAGCGGCAAATTCCAATACCTCCGCTTTGCCGTAACCGTTTTTGGGAAGTATCCGAGAAACTTTAAACTCGCCTTTCGTCAGAGTTCCCGTTTTATCGAATACCGCGGTTTTGACCGCCGTCAGCGAGTCCAAATAATTCGAGCCTTTTACCAGAATGCCTTTGCGCGACGCGCCTCCGATTCCGCCGAAATAACCGAGCGGAATGCTGATTACCAGCGCGCACGGACACGAAACAACCAGCATAATCAAAGCTCTGTAAATCCAAACCGAAAACATCTGCCCTTCGACCAAAAGAGGCGGAAGAACGGCGACAAGTATTGCTCCAAATACCACCGCCGGCGTGTAGTAACGCGCGAACTTTGTGATAAACTTCTCCGTCTTTGCTTTTTTTGCCGTTGCGTTTTCCACCAGATCCAAAATTTTGGTAATTGACGATTCCCCGAATAACTTAGTTACTTTTACCGTAAGCGTTCCCGATTTATTAATCATTCCCGCCATAACGGCTTCGCCTTCTTTAACGGAACGAGGAACGGATTCGCCGGTGAGAGCGGATGTATCGAGCATTGAACTCCCTTCGATTACTTCGCCGTCCAAAGGAATTTTCTCTCCGGGCTTTACTAAAATTATCGCACCTACTCCAACATCCTCAGGCGAAACAATTTTCACTCCGTCGTTTTCCAAAAGATTTGCTTGATCGGGACGGATTTCGAGCAAACTCTTGATTGATCTGCGTGAACGATGCACTGCGAGGTCTTGAAAAAACTCGCCGATATTGTAGAATACCATAACCGCCACGGCTTCCGGCATTTCGTGTATCGCAAAGGCGCCGAGCGTGGCGACGGACATGAGGAACTGCTCGTTGAATACCTGTCCTCTGATAATATTCAATCCTGCCAATTTCAGAACGCGCCAGCCGCTTAACAGATAAATAGTCACGAATACAAAATACTCCGCGGCTTGATACGGCGTGCTGTGTAAAGAATCCTTGTAAATTATTCCCGCTACGAGAAAAGATACAATTAAGAATATCTTCAGCAATTCTTTTTTAATATCGAATTCCTTTTCCTCGTTTTCATTTTCTCCGTCAAGTATTTCCACTTCCGCTTCAATTTCTTTAATTCTTTTTTTTACTTTCTCTAAATCATTTGTTTCCAATTGAATGGAAGAAGCAGCAAAATTAACAGAGACAAAATCAACCTCTTCCAGCTTCGCCACACCGACTTCTATTTTGGACGCGCATGAAGCGCAGCTCATGTTCTTTATTTTGTACTTTTTCATTATAGCATCTCAAGTTCTATTTAATAATTTTAACGCTTGCGGCATTGAAATCACTGCCGTGCAGATGCCCAAGCAGCTCGACTATCTCGGCGCTTTCAATTCCTTTCGGAGCGGGTTCGTGCAGAGAAACATTTACAACAATGTTTTTCTTATCTCGCGCAGAAAATGAAATTATGCCGCCGTTAGCGTCCTTACGAAAACCGTTTTCTTTCACAACAAGGACGTTTATCCTTTGATTGATTTCGCTGCCTCCGAATTTGGATAAATCTCCAAGTTTTTCGGTGGGAGCAAAATAACTGTAATAAATTGCCGCAAGCAAAATAATTATTATTGCCGGAAGGAGAAGTTTCTGTAATGATTTCATATTTTTCCTTTATTATAGTTTAATAATTTTTAAATGGCGTCTTCGCCATGTTCGTTTGTTCTTATTCTTATAGTATCGACAACATTAATCACAAATATCTTTCCGTCGCCGGTATTGCCCGTATAAGCCGTTTTACGAATTGTTTCAACAACTTGCTCTACAATGTTATCATTAACAACAAGTTCTATTTGTACTCTTTTAATATAATCGTGCAATCCTTCCTGGAAAGAATCTTCGGCGCCCTTTGCTTTGGTTCTGCCGAAACCTTTAATTTCCGAAATAGTTAACCCCGGCAGTCCTTCTATTTTATGAAGCGCGCTAACAACATTGTCTAATTTGAACGGTCTTATTATTGCTTTTATTTCCTTCATATCTTGTACCTTAAATTTATGAAAAATAATCATATTTTATTCTCACAATAACGAACAATTATAAAATTGAAAATCGTTCCTACTGTAATGCGTTCCACGGATTATTAATCCGTGGAACGCGAAATTCCGGCATTAACATAATTACAACTCAGACTCCTGAGTTCCGATGGCAAACCATTTATAAAGCGCGGGAATTACGAGCAGCGTTAAAATTGTTGAAGTGAACAATCCTCCAACAACCACAGTTGCAAGGGGTCGCTGCACTTCGCTGCCGATTCCCGTTGAGAATAACAGCGGAATCATTCCTAACGCGGCTGCGAAAGCCGTCATCAGCACCGGTCTCATTCTCATGCTTGCGCCTTCGATTGAAGCGTCGTCAATTGAATGACCTTCTTTTATTAACTGATTAAAATAAGTCACTAAAACTATTCCATTTAAAAGCGCAATGCCAAAAAGCGCAATAAATCCAACAGAAGCCGGAACGGAAAGATTTAGCCCGGAAAGCCATAGCGCTACAATACCGCCGACTAAAGCCATCGGAATATTCAAGAAAATAAGCAGCGCGTTCTTAAAAGAATTAAAGTTCGAAAACAGAAGTATAAAGATAATGAACAGAGTAATCGGCATTACAATCGAAAGCCGTCTGTTGGCAGCCTGCTGAAGTTTAAATTGACCGCCCCACTCAACATAATAACCCGGAGGAAGGCGAACTTTCGATTTAATCTCCTCCATGCCTTTGCTTACAAAAGTACCCACATCCGTTCCGACCACATTGCTTTGAATTGTGATAAATCTTTGGCTGAATTCCCTTGTAATCTGCCGCGGACCTACAATTTCCTGAACCGAGGCTAATTGCGAAAGAGGCACAAGTATTCCGTTCGGCGCCTTCACAAGAATGTTTTTTATCTGCTCCGGCGTACTCCTAAATTCTTCCGAAAATCTCACAAAGATGTCGAATCTTTTAACGCCTTCAAAAAATTGTCCGGCGGCGCTTCCGCCTACCGCGGTTTGAATCACATCCTGAACGTCTTTAACATTAATTCCATATCTGGCAATTTTGTGGCGGTTAATTTTTATTAAAAGTTGAGGAGCGCCGCCTATCTGATTTACCTGAACATCCGCAGCGCCCGGAACCCGCTCAATCAGGCGCGATATTTCATCCGACTTCTTTCTTAAGACTTCAAGATCGTCGCCGAATAATTTGATGGCAATCTGCGCTCTCACGCCGGAAAGCAGCTCATCCACGCGCAATTGAATAGGCTGCGTTATATTTACGGCTATACCCGGCACGTCTTTTAATTTTTCTCTTATCACATCTTCGAGACCCAATTGAGTTTTTGCGCTTGTCCATTCGTCTCTCGGTATTAATTGCACGATCGATTCCACAACATTTATCGGCTCGGCGTCGGAACCCACTTCGCCTCGTCCGATTCTCGATACAACCTCTCTGATATCCGGAATTTTCATTAACCGTCGCTCTACTATTTCCGTAATACGCGTTCCTTCGTCGAGCGAAATTGACGGCGCTAAAGTTAAACGGACAACTATGGTTTCTTCCATAAGCCTCGGCGTAAATTCGGAACCAAGCCGCGGATAAATCATCCCGCCGACAATTAATAAGACAATCGCAAGAATAATAGCCGCATAACGCTTCTTAACAAAAAACGTTACCATAGGACGATAAACTTTGAGCATCATTCGCAAAACCCAAATCTGATGTTCCCCGCCGTTCTTGCCTGATTTTTTGGGTCTGCGCATTAAGAAGTAAGAAAGCACAGGCGTAAGGAACACGGCAAAAATTAAAGAGCCGGCCATTCCGAGCGCTATTGTATAAGCCAGCGGACGGAAAGTTTTCCCCGCCACCCCTTCGAGCGTAAACAGAGGAAGAAATACAACGATTATTATCATTACCGCAAAAATAATCGGACGCAGAACTTCGACCGAAGCGCGTAAAATTAAATGGATTCTTGAATCGCTCTCGTCGGAAGACCTGAGAAGTCTATCGACATTTTCAACGATAACCACGCTGCCGTCCACCATCATTCCGATGGCGATGGCAAGCCCGCCGAAAGACATTAAATTAGCGGAGATGCCGAGGAACTTCATACCTATTATCGCAAAAAGCACCGAGAAAGGAATCGCAATGGCAACTACCAAACTCGGTCTGAAAGCTCCGAGAAATATTATAAGAATGAATACGACCAAAAAGATTGCTTCTTCCAGCGCCTTGGTCACCGTTCCCACAGCGGCTTCAACGAGCGTTTTCTGTTCGTAATAAGCATGGATAGTTACGCCTTTCGGCAGCATCTCATTAATCTGTTCCAATTTCTTTTCAATATCCTTTATTACCTGCGATGAATTAGCGCCGAAAAGTTTTACAATTTGACCGACAACCACTTCTCCTAATCCATTTCGCGTTGCGCTTCCGTAACGAACCGCTCCGCCTTCTTTTATTTCCGCTACTTGATTTAAATATATCGGTATTCCGTCGGCGGATTTAACGACAATATTTTTTATATCGTCAATTTCACTTGTTAAACCGACGGAACGAATTGTAAACTGCTCGCTGTTTTTAACAATATACTGCGCTCCAACATTAAGATTATTCGCGCGAATTCTATCCAGCACTTCATTAACGCTTAAATTGTATCGAATAAGAGCGTTTGGGTCCAGTACGGTTTGATATTGCTTCACCCACCCGCCTATTCCCAACACTTCCGTTACCCCGGGAACCGTTTGAAGCGGATATCGAATTAACCAATCCTGAATTGAACGCAATTCGGTAAGCGAATAATTCCCGGTTGTATCTTCGAGATAATAATACATTATCAGCCCCATCCCCGAAGTTATCGGACCCATCTGAGGAGCGCCGAATCCTTCAGGAATTTGTTCCGACGCTTCTTTTAACCTTTCCCCAACCACCTGTCGGGCAAAATAAATATCCGTCCCGTCTTCAAAGTATAAATTTACAATCGACAGACCGAAATTAGACGTTGACCTGATTAATTCCATTTTCGGAAGTCCGCTCATCGCGGCTTCAACGGGAAATGTAACATATTTTTCAATTTCTTCGGGTGAATAACCTTCGGAGACGGTAAAGACCTGCACAACTGTCGGAGATACATCGGGGAAAGCGTCGATTGGCAATTTATTATAACTTAAATAACCCGCTTCGAGAACCAATATTCCAAGCACTACCATCAGAAATCGATTTTTTAACACAAATTGAATGATTTTTTTCATTTTTCAAATTTCCTTTTTCATTTTATTAGTCATCATCGGCGAATTTACTTTTCTCGATTTCGGATTTAATTACAAAACCGTTTTTCGAAACATATTTTTCTCCGGCTTTTAAGCCAGAAACAATTTGAACCGATTTATCGTTAGAGTAAGCGACTTCAACGGGCTGCGGAATGAAACCTTCTTCTGTTTGAACAAAAACGACCGGTTTTTCATTCATTATCCCGATTGCCGATTTCGGAACAACTACCGGAACGCGAATTTCATCAATTTTAACCCTTCCGGTAATAAACAATCCGGGTTTCCAAATACCCCGTATGTTACCGAGGTTTACTCGCGCAATGGAAGTTCTGGTAACTTCGTTAACGGTTGGACTAACATAAAATATCTTTCCTCTAAATTCATAATCGCTGCCGGGCGACGAGATTAAAACTTTATCTCCCGCGTTTATTTTAGACAAATCTTTTTGATACACGCTTAATTCAGCCCATACGGAAGATAAGTCGGCTATTTTAACCGCGTGAATTCCATCTCCTATCAATTCTCCCGGCGTCATATGAAGTTCCAATATAGTTCCGTCTATTGATGACTTCACTTTATACTCAACAAGACTCTCGTTACTTTCAATAGTCGCAATTACTTCGCCGGCTTTTACTTCGTCGCCTATCTTTTTATAGATATTTTTCACAATTCCTGCAAAGCGGGGCACAATGTGC
>CAYNUJ010000132.1:0-8705 GCA_964400095.1 uncultured Melioribacteraceae bacterium | reverse complement strand
ATTCTGCAAGATTTCTCAATTGCCTTTGATTCCGAACATTGGAATAGATTGCGTAACCCGACATCGGGTAAGCACTTGTTGTCATTCGTTTAACTAAAATTTCAGTACCGGGAGGAAGCTTTCCGCGCACATCGCTAACTCGAGCTTGAATTAATTGATAAGCCTGCATCAAATCGATATCCCAATCAAAATACAATTCAATTTCAGCGTAACCGCGACTTGTTTTTGAACGGACAATTCTTACACCTTCAACATTTCGGAGAGCATCTTCAAGAGGTTTTGTGGTTGTAATTTCCATATCGGTCAGCGGCGCATAACCTCGCTCAATCTGAACTAATATTCTCGGGAAAGTTGCATTTGGAAAAACTCCCGCCGGCATTGATGTAAGAAGAGCAATACAGCCAATGATTAATATTCCAAGGATGAATAGAACAGCAAGACGATAACGCAGAACAGCTTCTATCAGCTTTTCCATTAATGCATTACCTCCACTTTCATTCCGTTTTTCAGTTCATAATTCCCGAGAACAATGATGCTGTCGCCAACATTCAAGCCGGATTTGACTTCAACAGCGTTTGAATTTTCGATTCCTGGTTGAAACGTTTTACGGAGAGCTTTCCCGCTTTTCTTAAGAAACACATAATTGCTGTCTGAATTTCCCAGAACTGCATTGCGTGGAATTAACACAACATCCTTCAATGACTGCAGCACAATATCAATTTTAGCAAATAACTCCGATTTTAGAAGACGCTGTGGATTTCGTAACGACGCGCGTATTTGTGCCATTTGAGTTTTGCCATCAACCGTACTGTTAATAGTTTCAACTTTACCATAAAAAGTTTTCCCCTTTATATCTGGAAAAGTAATTTTTAACGACTGTCCGACTTTAATATCCGGCAAATAGTTTGCAGGAAGCTGTCCCCATAAATAATAAATTGAATCATCCTGAATGGTTAATATGGTTTCGCCCGTTGAAATAATATCGCCTGAGAAATGACGTTTTAAAGTTACAATTCCACTGTAAGGTGCATGAATTGAATAGGGAACAATCTCACTTTTTTGCTCATTTTTATTTGATGCGGCTCTTTTCAGCGCTTCGGCTTGCGGACTTTGGATTACTGCAATTATTTCGTCTTTTACAACTCTGTCCCCTTCCGATACGTTTAAGTTTAAAATTCTTCCCGTAAACTGGCTGCTTATTTTCGTTTCCTGTTTCGGTAAAAGTTTTCCGTATATAGTTATTTCCTTTTTAATAGCGCCTTTATTAATAATTGCGATTTTTACGGGGACGTTAAATTTCGATACATTATTTTTAAGATGAAATTCCGCACCTATTTCTCCTGCATTCTGACTTTTACGATTGCAGGAAAGTAATACTAATGAAAGAAATATTAAAATAACCAACCATTTTTTCATTGTCGCACCTCCGGTTTCCCGATCAAGTTTTCTATTTGAGATTCAATTTTATAAAGTGTAAATATTACTTTTTCTTTCGATACTTTCGATTCCATATAAGCTTTTTGTGCAAGGAGAACTTCAGTATTTGTGGATATTCCAGTTTTGTAATTTATTAACGTAAGTTCATAAGTTTTCTTAGCCTGTTTAATGGAATTATCTTTTAAGAGTAAAAGCTTTTTTATGTTTGCAATTCTGTTTGTAAGTAATTCCAATTCCGTTTTAAGTTCGCGTAAAAGAGTTTGCTTGACTGATTTTATTGATTCCGCTTTCAGTTGAACCGACTGTACTTGATAGCTTCTTGCTCCCCAATCAAAAATCGGAATCAGCAGCCCGCCGGATATTGCACCGTAATTACCATCCGACGTTGGGTCATTATCAAACACATATCCTCCGCCGAGATAAATCTTCGGCATCCTGTTGTTCTTTATTAAATTCGCTCGAATTTTTTCAAGCTCAATTTGCTTATCCAAAATTTTCAACGCGGGATTAAATCTATGCGCTTCGGAAAGAAGCGAATCAATGGAAAGATTTCTTAATAATTCGTGTTCTTTCGGCACTTCAAGCGAATCGGTTAACGATAGATTAAAACCTGTAAATTTTGATAACCGCATCTTACTTGATTCTATTTCCGACTCCGCAGCAAGTACATTTTCCAATGCAAGTGATAATTCCGATTGGGTGGAAAAATAATCGAGCTGCTTTATTTGCCCGATACTGTAAAGTTTTTTATTTACGGCAAGAAGATGCTCCAGGTAACTTTCGGAATTTTTAGCAATGCGAAGCGTTTCCAAATCGTTTATTAAGTTGTAGTATGCAACATGTACGCGGTAAATCAGATCAAGTCTATTTTTCTGCGATTGGAATTGAGCGATTTTTTCTTCCGTAATTCCGGCTTTCTGCAACTCTCCCGTCCACTTTCCCATATCCCAAACAAACCGGAAACGGCTGTCAAGCGTACCGTAGCTGTATCCTTTGTAAATATTATATTGGCTCTGAGTAGTAAACTCGAGTTCGGGCAGTAATTGATTTTTCAGACTTTTAGTATTTGCGGCTTTACTTTCTTGAACCTTCTTAAACGCTTTTAATGAGGGATGATTTACAAGAGCCGAATCAATACATTCTTTTAGAAAAATTATCTTAACGTTTTGCGGCTGAGCCGATATTTGAATAATCAAAGAAAAAGTTAATATTAAAATATATTTCGGAAAATCTTTCTTCATCATATCACCATTAAATTAAATCACAAAGCGCCAAATTAGTTTTGTAAGCACTGTTGTATTGGTTGAATGCCAGCCTGCGGTTTTCGTATTAAACGACTGATTAACTACAAAGTAAAAATTAGTTCCGGGTGTAGGTATCCAATTCACGCGGAAATTCAGCAGCCCTTCGTCGTCGTCATTATTCCATTGTCCGAATATCGAACCGAAAAGGTCGGGACTGATTGCAAGATCAATTCTTCCGCCAAATTCATTTACGGTAAAGCTTCCTTGCGGCAGTGTAATATAATTTTGTGTAAAATCGGAACTAACGCTTATGTTCTTATTGATTTGGAAAACACTTCTGATAAACCATTCGGTTCTTTTCCCGGTATAAAAATCGCCCCAGTTTACAAAAAGAAATCCGTAAACCGGTCTCCCTTCGAAAGTAGCAAACTGCAACTCATAACGCGTAAACCAGTACTCGCCTTTATTAAGAATAATACCGTCGTGAATTTCAAAGTCTTCAGTTAAATTTTCTGCTCTTCGCTGAATGTTAGATTCAAAAAACTCGCCGCTTTTTGTTGTAAATCCCAACGGCCGGAATTCCGTCCATAACGATTGTAATCTATGCGTCTTATCATCGACGTAATAATTAAAGTCTAACGGTTTAAACACAAGTCTTTGTATCCAAGGTAAAAATTCGGGGCGCGGTTTTATTCTGAAATCAGCACTATACATCTGGTAGTTTGTTCTTCGCAAAAAACCCGTTTCAGGATTGAAGTTAGCACTTGCTCTATCCCAGACCGCGGAAAAATCAATCAGGTCGTTCGGATAATCAAAGAACAAACGATGAGCTAAACCGGATTTTTCATTCGCATCCGAAGTATAACTTTGCGCAATTGCCCCGCCTACGGAAAGGTTTTTATCACCGAAAATTTTAGACGAAGAATAGAGGAAATCACCTCCGTAAACCAAATTTTTCCTTCCCGGTTCAATTTTACTTACGCCAATCAAACCTACATTGGATTGATCAAAAACATCTTGTTTCCATCTAAGCACAGTGTAATTTGTAGAAAGAATTGAATCCTCCTTTGCCGTTTGAATGCTCATTCCGCCGAGAGTTGTATTTCCTGTTTTCCCCAGCAAGCGAGCGCCGACAATAATCGGAATTATTGAGCGGTCAGGCGCCAGTCCTATTCTTCTACTGTAAAACGGACGTATGCTGTACCCTAATCCAAAATTGAAATAGTCCTGACCCTCGAGGAAAAACTCTCTTTTTTCCGGATAGAATAAAGAAAAACGTGTTAAGTTAATTTGCTGTTGATCGGATTCAACTTGGGCAAAATCCGTGTTGATGCTCAAATTTAATTTCATTGTAGGAGTGATAAGGTAATTTATATCGCCGCCGGCATTAGAAGTAAAACTTCTTCCGGTATTTTCATTATCTTCAACACCGGCAATACCGTAAGGCTTTAATTCAATAAGGGTAACTTCGCTTAATCCTTCAAGCCCTATTAATTTACCTGCGCGGGAAACTTGTTCAATCTCAGAATCACGGGACCATCCTTGCCACAAGTCTTGTTCGCGTTTTCTGCGAATGTTCCGTTCAAAATTAATTCCCCAAATCTGGTTTTCTTTTGTATTGAATTTTAATGTTGAAAACGGAATTTCAAATTCGGCAAACCAGCCTTTATTTGTCATTTTAGTTTTTACGTTCCAAACGCCGTCCCATGCTCTGTTAACGGAATTCCCGTTATCCTGAATCAAAGCGTCAAAACGAGCGCCATTAGGATTTGTTATAAAAAGATATCCGTTACGTTCGTCATTGTACGTATCAATAATAAATTTGAAATTATCATCGGAACCGTAGTTGAAATCTCGTTTCATTTTCTGAGCGACAATTTTATCCGGTTTGTAATCAAAACACCAAACACCTATGTACAGATTTTTATTATCATATAAAATCGCTACTTCCGTACGCTCTGTAGCGGGCTCGCCTTCATTCAACTCGCGTTGAGTAAAACCTGATATACGTTTTGTTTTCTTCCAAACCGGTTCGGAAAGATTACCGTCCAATTTAATTGAATAGTTAATTTTTTGGGCTTGAATTTCATTTCTCGAGTTTGCTTGCGCATTATTGATTTCAGCAAATAAAATCAGAATCACAATAATTAGAATTACTCTGATGACTCTATTCATAATACTATAATGTCCTTAAGTCTTTTATTCAAAAAAAACATCCGGGTTAATTGACCGAGTAATAGATTGAAATTTTCTTTAGCTAGTCAACCATTCAATCAACCACTCGGTCACTTGTTTTATTTTTTTATTTTACCTCAAAATTATCAAACGAAGTAACAGCATCTGCCTTTGTCCAAAGCCCGACACCGCCCGGTTTTGTAAAAGTGCTATCATCGACTTCCAGCAATTTCTTTCCGTTCAAATAACCTGTAATATGTTCGCCGTTTTGTTCAATTTTTAATTCGTGCCATTTACCTTTAAAAAGTTTGATACGAGCACTGGCAAGAATTTTCCTCGCTTCGTTTTTTACATAATAAATACGAAAATTATTTTCGAGCGGATTGAAGCGAGCTATATAATAATTTCCCTTATCCTGTGCTCGCCATATTACTCCGCCGCCTTCATCCTCCATACCTGTGTTTGCTTTGAACATGACTTTAATTTCACCATTCAAGAATTTTTTGCCTTTTGTCCAGCAAAGATTAAAAGTTCCGCCAAAATCATGATTGGGAGATGTAAGAGCTAAAACTTCGTTTCCCGAAGGCGCAGTAAAATCTTCAATAACTTTCCAGGTCGCCAAAGGACCCTTTTGATTTGTAGCTTCTATTTCCCATCCGGACGGCAACTGTCCCGTTTTAATATTATCGAAAGTAAGTTTTACAGTATTATTCACAGCCGCGTTTTCTTTTTGAGCCAGTATCGGTTGAAAAATCAACATCATAAAAATTAAAAGTGCACTATAAAAAAATAGATTCTTCATTTTTTATCCTCCTAAAAATTGAATTGGTTATTTTAAGTTCCACAATATTTATAATCTTAAACCTCCCGGCTTTGTATTTAAAAATAGCAAACAAGCAAAAACCTGAAGGATTTATCATCCTAAAATAATTTTAAAAGAACTTCCTACTCCAACCTCACTTTCTACGGTTAGTGTTCCGCCTTGTGCCTCAACGGCACGGTGAGCAATTGAAAGGCCCAAACCGCTTCCGCCCATTTCACGCGAACGACCTTTATCAATTCTATAAAATCTTTCGAATATTTTTCCAAGGTGATCAGCCGGAATTCCCGGTCCGTTGTCTTTTACTTCAATAATAATAAAATTATTTTTTGCTTTATATGATTTTATTATTATTTCCGAATTTTCCGTCGAATATTTAATTGCGTTATCCAAAAGATTTAGCAATGCCTGCTTTAACAATACACCATCCGCTTTTACTATTAACTCTTCTTCACTTTCAACAGTGATAGTCTGATTTTTTTCTTCTGCCAAAGCTTGGATAAACTCAACGGTTTCCATAACAAACCGTTTTAGCTTAACTTGTTTTAATTCTAAATTAAATTTTTTGGCATCGGCGCGCGAAAGGAAAAGCAAATTATCAACAAGATGTGTAAGTCTTCTATTTTCTTCGAGCATGCTTCCAATAATTTCCCGGTAATGCTTAGCGTCCTTATAATCTTGAAGACCAACTTCACCAGTACTTCTAATTGCGGTTAAAGGCGTTCGTAATTCGTGAGCGGCATCCGAAGTAAACTGTTTCAAGCGCTCGAAGGACTTCTGAATTCTTTCGAGCATTCCATTAAAAACAAGCGCTAAATTTCCAAGTTCATCATCGGGATTAACAACAGGCAAACGTTCCGTCAAATTCTCTTCACCAATCTTGCGAGCCTTAACAGCCATTTTATCAATCGGAGATAAAAATTTCTTCGTTAAATAATAGCCGCCGAAGCCGGCAATCAGTAATGCAAGCGGTAAAGCAAAAAGCATCAACCGTAAAAATTCGCTCAATTCTTTCCATAATCTTTCCTCGCTTCGCACCAGCCGGATGAACATCCATTTTCCATCTATATTTATTTTCCCGGACAGAACTCTTATTTTAACACCGTTTGACAATTCAAGCGAACGAAAATGAAATCCGTCTTCAGCTTTTTCCGCTGCGGAAATAGGAGGCAAACTTTTTCCGGTAAACGGACGATTTTCATAAAGAAGCATTCTATCCAACAACCATATTTGAAACCATCTTTCATGGAAGTAAGGGTCATCGTCCGAATCGATTTTCATTGATCCGTCCGGCAGAATTCTTATCATCTCTTCCACTATTTCGTAATCCTGCTGTAGACGGTCATCAAGATTATTTTTTAGATTAACATATACCAGTGAAATAGATACACCTGCGTATAGTATAAGAATAATCGTAAGAGTTAACACAAACCACAAGGTTAGACGAGTCCTTATGTTTTGGGGTATAAAAGACATTACGGACTCTCCTCGGAAAGCATAAAACCGACACCGCGGACAGTGTGAAGCAATTTAATATTAAACGGTTCGTCAATTTTTTTACGGAGACGCGCAATATGCACATCAATTAAATTATCTATCGGGGTGGCACGGTTGGTTTCCTTCCAAACATCGGCAGCAAGCATTTCGCGGGAAACAATTTGATTTTTATTACTAAGAAGATATTCCAACAAGTCAAATTCGCGTAAAGTTAAATTTATATCCTCTCCGGCGCGTTTTACTTTCCGCTTTATCAAATCTATTTCAAGATCCGCACATTGAAGCTTTAGAGTTTGTTTTTCCCTTCCGCGTTTAAGTAGAGCACGGATTCTAGCCAATAATTCCGGGAATGCAAACGGCTTAACCAAATAATCGTCGGCGCCGCTATCCAAACCTAAAACACGGTCTTCAACTGTGTCGCGCGCTGTTAAAATAAGAACGGGAATATTTAGTTTTTTATTTCTAACAGTTTTTAGAATTTCAATTCCGTCACGTCCCGGCAGCATTAAATCGAGCAAAAGTAAATCATATTGTTTAGAATTTAAAAGGAAGAAGCCGTCTTCGCCTGTATGTGCAAGATCCACAATATAACCTTCGTGTTCCAAGCCTTCTTTAAGAGCTTCGGCAACTTTATATTCATCTTCAATTACAAGTATATTCATAATCATTTTGAATGGTTACCGTTAACTAAATAATTTTATTTATCACTTACAACTTAAAGTTTTCTTAATTTTTATTAAGGATAATTGTCAAGTTTTATGTTTATGATTACGAATTTCCGGATACTCCGGTGGAGCATTCCAGTACATATATTTTCCCTTAGTTAATTGAATATATTTGCGATGAACCGTCAGTTGGAACTATCAAATTATCATAGCCGAACGCAGGAGAATAACCCCAATCGCCTTCTAAATTAGATAGATAAAAAAGCAAGCTTCCACTATTACTGAAACAAGCAAGATCAAAATTACCCGATCCGTTATAAATTTCAACATAAATATTATTTTCCGCATCGCATATTAGAGGCGTTGAAACATACCCGCTAAGTGGATATTTCCAACGTAGTTTTCCTTGATAATTAATAGAATAGAGCGTGTCTGAAGCAATGTACAAATTACCATTTTTATCTATTGTAGGCTGTGCAAGCTCGTTATAAATTTTATTGCCATTTTTATAATAAGCATTGTGCGGATAAGTCCATCTTATTGAACCATCCGGTTTTAATGAGATAAAGTATAAATTTTCCGACTCCTCGTTTATAGAAGCGCTTACGTAAATATTTCCTTCCGAATCTACTAAACTCCAATCACAATAAATATTCTTTCCGCCAAACTTCCATAATATTGACTCTGATTCTACGCTAAAAGCAATTAAGGTAGTTCCGTTGCCCGGAATATATAACGTTTTACCATCCGGTGAAAACGAAAGTAAACCGCTGTGTAAAAATTCTTCATTGTAAACTTTCCATTTCAGCGTGCCGTCGCTATTGAGAGCTACTAAATTTCGATCTTCCGTCATAAAATATATTGTGC